>JBFHQK010000381.1:0-1015 GCA_041592255.1 Fontimonas sp. | reverse complement strand
GTGATGGCGCTGTTCGGCGCGCCGCGCGCACTCGAGGATCACGCGCAGTTCGCTGCGCGCGCCGCGCTCGAGATGCAGCGCGACGTGCGCCGCTTTGCCGATGATCTGCGCCTGAGTCACGGCCTCAATCTGACGATGCGCGTGGGCCTCAACAGCGGCGAGGTTGTCGTCGGGCGCATCGGCGACGACCTGCGCAGTGACTATACGGCCCAGGGCGCGACGGTGAATCTCGCCGCGCGCATGGAACAGATCTGCGAGCCGGGGCGTGTCTATCTGGCCCGGGACACCGCGCGCCTGCTCGAAGGCTACTTCCGTCTGCGCAGCCTGGGCGGCACCGGCGTTGCCGGCGTCGACGCGCCGGTCGAAGTCTTCGAGCTGGAGGGCAGCGACGGCGTGCGCACCCGGCTCGACCGCAGCCTGGCCCGTGTCGGCTCGCCGTTCATCGGCCGCGAGCAGGAGCTGTCGCGGCTGGTGGCGGCGCTGGATCAGGTGCGCGGCGGCTGCGGACAGGTGCTGACGGTGGTCGGCAATGCCGGCATCGGCAAGTCCCGGCTGTGCCACGAGTTCACCGGCGCCTGCGCCCGTGACGGCATTGCGGTGCACCGCGCGACCGGAGTGCCGTATGCGAGCCGGGTGCCGATGTTTCCGATCCGCCAGCTGCTGCGCAGCAAGCTTGGCGTGCCCGACACCGCCAGTCCGCAGGAGGCGCGGCGCTGGATCGCCGGCGCCTTGCTGCTCGAGGATCAGGCCAACGCGGCGGTGCTGCCACATGTGTTCGACTTTCTCGGTATCGCGGACAGCGCCGATCATGCGGCCGAGCACAACGCGGGGGTGCAGGAGCACATGCTGGAGCGGCTTGCCGCGTATCTGGCCTGCGCCGGCACCGGGAACTGCACCGGTCCGCAGATCCTGCTCGTCGAGGATCTGCACTTTGCCGACGCTGCAACCGAGGCGTTTCTGACGCGCCTGTGCCGCGCGGCAAAGGCGCAGCCGACTCTGCTGCTGCTCAACTACC
>JBFHQK010000380.1:0-1062 GCA_041592255.1 Fontimonas sp. | reverse complement strand
GGCGGCAGGCCCGCGAGCAGATCGATACGCGCATCCGGATCGGTATACGGACCCGAAGTGTCGTAAACCGTCACCGGCGGATTGGGCTCCAGCCCCTGCGCGCTGCGTGTCGCGGTCAGGCTGATCTCGCGCATCGGCACGCGCAGGCCACCGGGACCGTCGACATGGATCTTGCGGCTGTTGGGAAACGGCTTGCGGACTTCGTCGGACAGTGCTGCAGCCTTGTCGAGAATGTCCTGCGCTAGGGCGCTCATCGCGATGACCTCTGCGGCCGCAGAGGAAAGCACGCGAGGTCCGGTCGCCCCCGCGCTGAGCCTTCCCTCTGCCGCTGCCATGAACTGACGGACCGGCCAGGTTCCAAGGGTTTGATCTCAGCCCGCATGCATCGCGTGGGCACCCCCGGCTTGAACAGATCACGATAGGGCAAGGCCATGAGGCTGACAAGTGCGCACGAAGAACGGTGTGGCGCACCGCGCGGCAACGCATTGACACGAATGGACCCGCCGGCACTAATGGGCCTTCGTGCCTGCCGAGCGCCCGTGGCCCGTGTGGTTAGCTGAGCGTCCACCGTCCGTAGCATGCCGCCGCAGGCCCGCCATCCCGGACCTGCGCCGCAAGCTCGTCGTTGCGCTCGTCATCCTGTGCTACGTCGTCGCCGTGGAGGCCCTCGTCGGCTGGCGAACCCTGCTGTTGCGTGCGCTCGCTGCCGGCGCGCCGCCGGTGCTGCTGGTCCTGCTGGGACTGGGGGTGAGCTACCTGCTGCGCTCGCTGCGCCTGCGCGCGGCGCTACCGGCGTCGGCCGATGCGCACCTGTTTGATGTGATCCGTGTCTTCGCGGTGCACAACGCCGCCAACTGGCTGCTGCCCGCGCGCCTGGGCGAACTCAGCCTGCCGCTGCAGCTGCACCGGCATTTCGGCGTGTCGCTGGCACGCGGCAGCGGCCTGCTGCTGCGGCTGCGCCTGCAGGATCTGCACGTGCTCGGCACGCTCGGCGGCCTGGTCCTGCTCGGCTTCGGACACGACCGCTGGCGCTGGATCGGCGTGAGCGTCGCGCTGCTGGGG
>JBFHQK010000379.1:0-1299 GCA_041592255.1 Fontimonas sp. | reverse complement strand
GGACAGGCAATCATCGATCTGGCCGGCGGACTGGCGCCGTTTCTGGAGCAGGTACGCGCGCGCGCCGATACGGACCTTGCGGTGGCCTGCCATCTGGTCGACTGGGCGTATTTCGCCGCGCCCCACGATCCAGACGTCCAGAAGCTGGTCATCGAGCTGTACGGTCGACGGGTGCGCGACCCCAACACCCCCACGCAGGAGGCACTGGCGTACTTCGATCACATGGCGCTGGTCCGCGCACTGATGCTGGAGCAAGCCCGCTGACGCGTCGCGTTCAGACGTTGTTGCGGCTGGACGGCGTGTACGGACCGCCCCCGCGCGGGCAGCCCTGAGCGCCCGCACATGCCTAGACTCCGTCCCGCGTGACAGCCGCGCGTTCAACCAGCGCCGCCATCGGCGCCAACGCCGGCAAGGTGCCGTAGTTGAGCCCGTGCTCGCCGCCAAGGCGACTCATGCAGAAGCTGTCGGAAACCGCAGCATTGCCGCCGCGGATCAGCACCGCCGCCTGCAGCGCCAGCGCCATGCGCTCCACCACCATGCGGCTGCGCAGTTCCAGCGTGGTCACGTCATCAAATGCCGTCGACAGCCAGCGCGCCTCGCGGTCCAGTTCAGCATGGCCACCGTGCACGGAAAGCAGTTCGGCGAAGAACGCCTCGCGCGTCTCCGGCTCCTTGGACAGCGCGCGCAACACATCCAGACACTGGATGTTGCCGCTGCCTTCCCAGATCGAGTTCAGCGGCGCCTGCCGGTACAGCCGCGGCAGGTTGCTCTCCTCGACATAGCCGGCGCCGCCCAGGCACTCCTGCGCCTCATTGATCAGGGGCGGGCAGCGCTTGCAGATCCAGTACTTGCCGATCGCCGTGGCGATGCGCGCAAGCGCCGCCTCGCCGGGATCGTGCGGCGCGGCGTCCACGGCGCGCGCGACGCGCAATGTCAGCGCGGTGCAGGCCTCCGACTCGAGCGCGAGATCGGCAAGCACATTCTTCATCAGTGCGTGCTCGGCCAGATGTTTGCCGAAGGCCTTGCGATGCTGCGCATGGTGGATCGCCTGCACCACCGCCTGGCGCATCAGCGCACTCGACCCGATCATGCAGTCGAGTCGGGTCAGCGACACCATCTGCAGGATCGTGGCGACGCCCCGCCCCTCCTGGCCGACGCCTTCCGCCCAGGCACCGTGAAACTCGACTTCGCTGGACGCGTTGCTCCAATCGCCGAGCTTGTCCTTGAGCCGCTGGATGCGGATCGCATTGCGGCTGCCATCGTCCAGAATCCGAGGCATCAGGAAGCAGCCGAGCCCGG
>JBFHQK010000378.1:0-1320 GCA_041592255.1 Fontimonas sp. | reverse complement strand
CTCGCTGCTGTGGATCAGCCTCAGCGTCGAGCCGGTCTTCGATGCGCTCGGCAAGGTCATCGAAAGCCGCTCGGTGGCCATCGACATCACCGCACGCAAGCAGGCCGAAAGCGAACAGCAGCAGGCGCGCGACCACTTGCAGCGCTCGCTGCTGCAGACGATCCAGGCCATCGCGCGGACCATCGAAATGCGCGACCCCTACACCGCCGGCCATCAACAGCGCGTCGCCGCACTGGCCGTGGCCCTTGCCACCGAGATGGGCCTGGAGGACGCGCGCATTCAGGGCATCCGGCTGGGCGCGTCGATCCACGATATCGGCAAGATTGGCGTCCCGGTGGAGATTCTCGATCGCCCGGGCCGGCTGGACCCGGAGATGTTCGCGCTGATCAAGACCCACGCGCAGCTGGGCCACGACATCATCCGCGACATCGAATTTCCGTGGCCGCTGGCGGACATGGTGCTGCAGCACCACGAGCGGCTGGACGGCAGCGGCTATCCCCGCGGCCTCAAGGGCGACGCCATCCTGCTGGAAGCACGCATTCTGGCAGTGGCCGACGTCCTCGAGTCCATGACCTCGCACCGTCCCTATCGTCCGGCGCCGGGCATCGAAGCGGCCTTGCAGGTGCTGCGCGCGGGGCGCGGAATCGAGTTCGACGCCGACGTCGTCGATGCCTGCCTGCGCCTGGCGCGTGACGGGACCAACCGGCTCACCGCCATCGTCGGTGCCGCGCGGGCGGCGTAAAGCGGCCGGCGGCACCTCCGCCGGAACTTGGCGACGGCGCCACGGTCTCCCAGGCAGGCCGGGCGGGCGCACCGGTAAGGGTGTGCGCCGCCCCAGACTGGAGAGCGCCCATGGCCGTGCCACATGCGCAGACCGTCCTGATCATCGGCGCCGGCGGCGGCCTCAGCGCCGCGTTGGCCCGGCGCTGCGCCGCCGAGGGCCTGCACGTCAGACTGGCGGCCCGCGAGGTCACCAAGCTCGCGTCCCTGTGCGCCCAGACTGGCGCGCAGGCATACCGTTGCGATGCGTCCGACGCCGTGCAGGTCGAGCAGCTGTTCGCGCAGCTCGACCGCGCCTCCGAGCGCGCCGACGTGGTGATCTACAACCCGGGTCTGCGCATCGCCGCACCGGTGATCGAGCTCGATCCCGAAGCGGTCGCACGCTCGCTCGCGGTGAACGCGTTCGGCGCTTTTCTGGTGGCGCAGCAGGCGGTGCGCCGGATGCTGCCGCAGGGTCAGGGCACCCTTCTGTTCACCGGCGCCTCCGCCAGCCTGAAGGGATACCCGCGCTCGGCAGCCTTCGCGATGGGCAAGTTTGCG
>JBFHQK010000377.1:0-1322 GCA_041592255.1 Fontimonas sp. | reverse complement strand
CTGTTCGGGATGGGCGGCGGCGTCGAGTTCGTCGGCGGCCTGTTCTATTACGACTCGGACTATGTGCTCGACGCGCACATCATCGCCGGCGAGGATCTGGGCTCGTATCTGCTGACCTCGGATTTCCGCCAGCTCGCCGGCTGCGGTGCCGAGGCGCCGCCGCCGTTCGACCCGCTCAATCCGCTGCTGACGCCGGCGTTCAATCCGGTGCTGTGCTCCGAGGGTCAGTCCATCCCCGGCATTCCGCTGATCGGCGAGGTGCTGGCCGCGGGCATCGGCGAGGACTACTACGGCTTCGACTACACCCAGGCGGTGCAGTCCTTCGCGCTGTTCGGCCAGTTCACCTGGTCGATCAACGAGCGCTGGGCGCTGACGCCGGGCCTGCGCCTGAGCTACGAGAGCAAGCAGGTGAACTCCGCCGGCACGCCGGTCTGCGCCGGCGCCGAGACCGGCCGCCCCTGCGCGATGACGACGCTGCTCGAAGCCGCGCCCTACAACGAGCGCGGCCTGCGCCGCAGCGAATTCGACATCTCGCCCAAGCTCACGCTGCAGCATTTCTTCGCCGACGAGGCCAACGTCTACGTCTCGTATGCAAAGGGCTTCAAGAGCGGCGGCTTCAACGCGATCTCGTTCACCGGCGAGAATCTCGAGTACGAGCCGGAGAACGCGCAGACCGCCGAACTCGGCATCAAGTCCGAGTGGCTCGATCGCACGCTGCGCATCAACGCCACGCTCTACCGCACCGAGTTCGACAACCTGCAGGTGCTGGCCTTCAACGGCTTCCTGTTCGATGTCAGCAACGCCGGTCAGGCGCACTCGAGCGGCATCGAAGCCGATATGCTGTGGCTGACGCCCTGGGAGCCGCTGACGCTGATGGCCTCGCTGGGCGTGCTCGACGCGCGCTATGACAAGTACCCAGCAGCGCCGGCGCCGATCCGCAATCCCGAAACCGGCGAGCTGCAGGTGGGCGCAACCCAGGATCTGGCCGGCCAGCGCATCGCGTTTGCGCCGCGCGCGACGGCCACACTCACGCCGACGCTGAGCTTTCCGCTCGGGCCGTTCATGGGCCGGCTCGCTGCCGACGTGATCTACCAGGGCGACCAGTACACCGACACCGATCTCGACCGCAGCACCTACGTCGCCGCCTACACCAAGTACGCCGCGCGCTTCATCGTTGCCGATGCACTGGAGCGCTGGTCGCTGACCGTCGGCGGCTCCAACCTGAGCGACGAGCGCGTGCTCAACCAGGTCACCGACGCGCCGTTCTTTCCGGGCACCTACTTCTCGCAGCAGTCCGGCGGCCGCCAGCTGTGCGCGGCGCT
>JBFHQK010000376.1:0-1387 GCA_041592255.1 Fontimonas sp. | reverse complement strand
TGGCTACGCGCTGCTGCTGCCGCGGCTCGGCGTGTTCTCGGCCGGCATCGCGCGCGGCGGCGGCGACAGCCGCGGCGGCCAGTTGTCCGTCGCGCTCGATCGGCAGAGCCGCAGCTGGAGCTACAGCGCGCAGCATCTGGTCGGCAGCGAGGGCTTTCTGCGCCTGGGCGAAACCCAACCCGCCTCACTGCGGCGCAGCGTGGTGCGCACCAGCTGGCGCCTGGGCAGCAGCGGGCTGAGCGCGGGCTGGATCGCCAACCGCACCACAACCAGCCGCACCGAGACTGCCAATCTCGCCTACAACCAGCAGCTGCGCTCGGGACTTTCCGCGAGCCTGGGCGCGGCCTTCGATCTGACCGGTGCCGGCAACGACAGCATCGTCGGCACGCTGAGCTGGCTGTTCGATCCCGCGCTCAGTGCCTACGCCTATGCCCAGCACAGCGATGCCGGCACGCTCGGCCGCGTCGGCGTGCAGCGTAATCCGGCCGATACGCTCGACTGGTCCGCGCGCGCCGCCGTCGATCGCGGCAGCCTCGAGCGCATCAGCGCCGGCGCCGACTACCGCAGCACGCGCGCGACCCTGCATGCGGACGTCGAGTACAGCGAGGAAGCCGCGGTGCGGCTGGGCATCGACAGCGGCATCGTGATCCTGGGCAGCGACCGCATCTGGACCCGGCCCCTCGACGGGCCGTTTGCCGTGGTCGAGACCAGCGCCCGCAACCCGGTGGATGTCTATGTCGAGAACCGACGCGCCGGTGCAACCCGCGCCGGCGCACCGCTGCTGCTGCCGGATCTGCGCGGCAACCAGCTCAACCGGGTCGCCGTCTCGCAGGCGGATTTCGCCATCGAGGAACGCCTGGACACCTTCACCCGCACCGTCGTGGCCCCCAGTTTCGGCGGCCTGCGCGTCCGCTTCGACGCCGATCCGCGGGCGATGCGCCGGCTGCGCCTGCTGCTCCCCGATCAGTCGCCCGTCCCGGCCGGCAGCGATATCGCGGTCGACGGCCGAATGACGGACCTGTTCACCGGCCTGCGCGGCGAGGCCACCCTGCTGCATGATCCCGGGATCCACCGTCTGCAGGTGCGCTGGCCGGCGGGATCCTGTACCGCCGATGTCACGCTCAATGCGGACGACTCCTTGCTGCAGCCGCCACTGGATGTGCGATGCTGGCCCGACAACGAAGACCGCAGATGAGCGCAACCACGCAACGGATGCTGCTGGGCGCGCTGGCGCTGGCGCTGGCGCCCGGCACTGCGTCCGCGCTGGGCGAGGTCTGTACCGTGAGCACCAGTCCGATCGTGTTCGGCACTTACGTCCCGACCGCAAGCGGCGCTACCGACAGCACCAGCACCGTCTCGGTGACCTGCACCGGCATCATCAGCATCT
>JBFHQK010000375.1:0-1478 GCA_041592255.1 Fontimonas sp. | reverse complement strand
GAGCGCCTGGCGCAGGTGCGCACCGAGCGCCGGCCGGGCTCGCGCTATGCGTCGCTGGCGCAGTGCTCCTACGAGCTGCGCCAGGCCGAGCAGCTGTACCGTCGCATCGGCGTGCCGTTCCTGAACTCGGCCAACATGTCGATCGAAGAGATTGCGACGGTGGTGATGCAGGAGAAGCACCTGCGCAAGCCCAGCTTCTGAGCGGCGCCAGGTTCCCGTCACGCAACTGACACCGAGGGCGCCTAGACTGCGCGCATCGGCGGGGCGTATCGACGGCAAGGCGCGGGCATCGCGCCCGCCGCATCGCGTGCGCCGCTGCCGAGTCCCAGTCCACACCATCCGCCGAGCGCCACCATGTCAGGACCCCGCCGCAGGAAACGCCGTGCCACCACGCTGAGCCGCCGGGATTTCCTGCGTCGGGCCGGACTGGGCTCGGCCGCCATCGGAACCCTGTCACTGCTGCCGGGATGCGAGTCCGGCTCGTCCGGCGCGCGCGCTCCCGGAGCGGGGACCGTCGAGTTCCGTCATGGCGTGGCCAGCGGCGATCCGCTCGCCGACCGGGTCATGCTGTGGACCCGCGTCAGCGGACTGGCCAGCGGCAGCATCAGCATCGACTACCTCGTGTGCGCGGATGCCGAGATGAACGTGCGCGTGACCGGCGGGTCGGCGACCACCGATAGCAGCCGCGACTACACGGTCAAGGTTGACGTCGCCGGCCTGCAGCCGGCCACGACGTACTACTATCGCTTCACCGTCGGCGAGGTGCGTTCGCCCGTCGGGCGCACGCGCACCGCTGCGTCCGGGCCGACTGAGCGGCTGCGCGTCGGCGTGGTGTCGTGCGCGAGCCTGGCGCACGGCTACTTCAATGCCTATCGCACGCTCGCCGAGCGCGCCGACCTTGATGTGGTGCTGCACCTGGGCGACTACATCTATGAATATCCCACCGGCGAATACGGCAGCGTGCGCGCATACGAGCCGGCGCACGAGATCCTGACGCTCGACGACTACCGCACGCGACACGCGCAGTACAAGCGCGATCCGGATCTGCAGGCGCTGCACCGTCAGCATCCGATGATCAACGTCTGGGATGATCACGAGACGGCCGACAATTCCTGGCGCGACGGTGCCAACAATCACACCGAGGGCGCCGAGGGCGTCTGGCAGCAGCGCAAAGCCTGGGCCATCCAGGCGTATTACGAGTGGCTGCCGATCCGCCAGGTCGATCCGCAGGACCGCACCCGCATCTACCGCGATTTCTCCTACGGCAGTCTGGTCGACCTGCTGATGCTCGATACGCGCATCATCGACCGCGACGAACCCGAGGGCCTGCCGCCGCTGCCGGGCAGCTCAATCAAGGATCCGGACCGGCGCCTCATCGGCCCGGCGCAGCGCGACTGGCTGTTCGAGCGGCTGAGTGCGTCGACCGCGACCTGGCGCCTGATCGGCCAGCAGGTGGTGATGCACCCGTGGCAGTTCGT
>JBFHQK010000374.1:0-1519 GCA_041592255.1 Fontimonas sp. | reverse complement strand
GCGAGCTGGCGATCCAGGCCAACAGCGGCACGCAGTCGGCCGATACGCGGGCGGTTATCGGGCGCGAGCTCGACAGCCTGCGCGAGTCCTTGCTGGCGCTGGCCAACCGTGATGATGGCCAGGGGCGCTATCTGTTCGCCGGCTCGAAGGACGGCGCGCTGCCGTTTGCCTGGACCGGTGCGTCAGCCCGCTACAGCGGTGATGAGCAGACGCGGCTGCTGCAGGTCAGCGGCCAGCGCAGCGTCGCCGACGGCGACGCCGGCAGCGAGGTGTTCAGGCGCCTGCGCACCGGCAACGGTGCGCACGAAGTCAGCGCCGACGGGGCCAACCGCGGCAGCATCCATCTGCGGCAGACCGGCGTCTATGATGCGGCCGCCGTCGATGGGGGCAGCTACCGCATCACGTTCAGCGGCGGCGGCTACGAGGTGCGCGACGCCGGCGGCGCGGTGATTGATTCCGGCGCGTACAGCGCCGGGCAGTCGCTGCGCGTGCGCGGCGTCGAGCTGCAGTTCGCCGGAACGCCGGCCGACGGGGACCAGTTCAGCCTCGCGCCGGCGCGGCAGCAGGATCTGTTCACGCTGGTCGACGAGTTCGCGCAGCTGATGCTCGCGCCGCAGACCAGCGACGGCGAGCGCGCCGGGGTGCAGACGCGCATGCAGCAGGCCTTGACGGCGCTGGATGCCGCGCAGTCGCATCTCTCGTCGGTGCGTGCGGCGGTCGGCCTGCGTCTGGGCGCGGTCGAAGATGCGGTGTCGACCCTGGGGGCCTCCGAGATCGAGGCGCAGGCCGCGCTTTCCGATCTGCGTGACGTCGATGTCGCCGAGGCCGCGAGCCGGCTGCAGCGGCAGCTGCTCGCGCTGGAGGCGGCGCAGGCGTCCTACGCACGGGTCCAGAGCCTGTCGCTGTTCGACTACCTGCGCTGATCGCGCGGCCGTGGCTGTGCGTGGCGGGACACCGCGCGTGCGTCAGTAGTCGACGGTGACCAGGACCGCGTCGCTGTAGACCCCGGGGGCGACGTTCTGCAATGCGGCAATGCGGCCGTAGACGCTGTAGTTGCGCGTGATCAGCAGCAGGCCGAGGCTGTAGCCGTCGCTGACGGTGGCGGTGCCGCTGCTGCCATCGCCCCAGACGACACTGCGCGCGGCATTGGTATAGAGGTTGTAGTTCAGGGTGCCGGCGCCACCGCTCATGCGCCGCGGCGCGTAAGAGCCGCCCAGGCCGGTGCCGAGCTTGATCGTGTAGTTGACCGAGATGCTGATGATGCCGGTGCAGGTCACCGAGATGGTGCTGGTGCTGTCGGTGGCGCCGCTTGCGGTCGGAACGTACGTGCCGAACACGATCGGACTGGTGCTCACGGTACAGACCTCGCCCAGTGCGGATGCAGTACCGGGCGCCAGCGCCAGCGCCAGCGCCAGCGCGCCCAGCAGCATCCGTTGCGTCGTTGCGCTCATCTGCGGTCTTCGTTGTCGGGCCAGCATCGCACATCCAGTGGCGGCTGCAGCAAGGAGTCGTCCGCATT
>JBFHQK010000373.1:0-1547 GCA_041592255.1 Fontimonas sp. | reverse complement strand
GCCGGGCGCGTCGGCGCCGGGGCGCTGACCGGCGGCTTGGGTGTGGGCGCGGGCGCCTGCACCGGCTCGGCCGGTGCCGCGCGGGTCTCGGCTTCGGCGACCGCCGCGGGTTCCGGTGCCTCGGGCGCGCAGGCCACGGCGAGCAGCGCGAAGGCGCCGGCGGCCAGGCTGCGGCGGATACGAATGAGCGTCATGAGTTCCCCTTGATTACGATTGATTTGAATGGATGGCGGCTCAGCCTAAGTGGGCGAGCTGAGCTGGGGCTGAACGGGAGCCAGTTCCGGCGCCGGCACGCGCTGGCGGTGGAACTCGAGGAATGCGCGGAGCACGCGGTCGGGCGCTTCGACCTGCGGGTAGTGGCCGATGCCGGGCAGCGAGACGACGTCGGCGCCGGGCACCAGCTCGGCGTAGCGGGCCGCCATGTGAGCGCCGGACACCGGGTCCACGGGGCCGTTGATCAGGCGCAGCGGTACCGTGGTGTGCACCAGCGCGCCGACCCAGCGTTCGCGGTGCTGGCGGCGTTCGTCGAGGTAGCGGATCAGGCGCGCCATCGCGCGCGGGCCGTCGTTTTCGGCGACCAAGCGCCAGAAATCGTGCAGCTCGATCGGCGTGGGCTGCGTCTGCGGCCCGAACACCCGCGCAAACGCGCGGCCAAACCCGCGCTCGCGGATCAGTCGCGCGGCCAGCGGTCCGAGCGGACTGCGCAGCAGCTGCTGCATCGCCGTCGGCCGGTGGGCTTCCGGAAACAGGCCGCCATTGAGCAGCGTCACCGAGCGCAGCCGCGGCGCCGGGCGGCTGCGCTCGAGATCGCGCGCGAGCAGCTCCTGGGCGATGCTGACGCCGTAGTCGTGCGCGAGCAGGTGCACCTCGTCGACGCCGGCGCGGGCGAGCAGCGCCTCGCACAGATCGGCCTGTTCCAGCAGTGAATAACGGTGGCGCGGCGGCTTGGCCGAGAAGCCGAAGCCGAGCAGGTCGGGCGCCAGCACGTGGTCGAAGTGCGTGCACAGCCCCGGCCAGATCGGCTCCCAGTCCCAGGAGGCGGTCGGGAAGCCATGGATCAGCAGCAGCGCGGGGCTTCCCGTGCCGTGGCGCTGGTAGAAGACGGAGTGACCGCGGAAGTCGAAGCGATGGCCGGTATCGCGCCAGCGGCTCAGGCTCACGGGGCGCTGCCGGTGTTGAGGAAGGCAGCGGCCTCGGCCAGCGCGGCATCGGCTTCCGGCAGCTTGCCGGCGAATAGTGGCCAGACGTGCCACAGCCCCGGCCAGACGCGCATCTGCGCCTCGCTGCCGGCGGCGTGCAGCGCGTCGAGCAGGCGCCGCAAGTCGTCGAGCAGGATCTCGGTGTCGGTGACCTGAATCAGCGTGCGCGGCAGGCCGTGCAGATCCGCGAACAGCGGCGAGGCCAGCGGCGCCGTCGGCGCAGCGCCGGCGAGATAGGCCGCAGCGGAGGCGCGC
Organism: Fontimonas sp.; assembly: GCA_041592255.1. GTDB lineage: Bacteria > Pseudomonadota > Gammaproteobacteria > Nevskiales > Nevskiaceae > Solimonas. The sequence goes on along the minus strand of JBFHQK010000373.1, from coordinate 93 downwards.
AGCCGCTGCGCATCGAGCATGTCGTCGTGTTCCATCGCCGCAGCGGAGTGCCCGCAGACGGTCAGGTCGGTCCAGGGCGACAGCAGCACCAGG
>JBFHQK010000372.1:0-1594 GCA_041592255.1 Fontimonas sp. | reverse complement strand
TGGCTGGCGCTGGTCGTTCTCGCGATCGCACTCAGCGTGACCGTCGAACTGCACGCGCTGGCCATGGGCTGGTGGTTCTACACCGACCGCGCGCCGCTGCTGCCACTGACGCCGGTGTCGATCCTGCCGGTGCTGCAGCTGCTCTTGCTGTTCCCGCTGAGCTTCGGCTTGGCGCGCACAGCGGCACTGCGCTCAACGGACCGCTTCTCAATGTTCACCGGAGCTTCCTCATGGAATGGCTGACGCAAAACTGGTTCTGGGTCCTGATCTTCGTCGCCTTCATCGGCATGCACATGTTCGGCCACGGCGGGCATGGCGGGCATGGAGGCCATCGCGGCGGCTGCGGCGGCGGCCATCGTCACGACGACAAGCCGCGGCGCGACGACAACGCGCCGCCGTCGAGCGGTCATCAGCACTGAGCAGGGCCCGCCATGCTCAACACCAAACTCGTGTCCTGGTCGCTGGGCCTGTTCGCGGCGATCACCTTCGTCCTCTGCGTGATCTGGGGCCTGGTGGCGCCGGAGAGCCTGCACATGAAAGGCCTGCTGGAACAGTTGTTGCCGGCGTTCCGCTGGCTGACCTGGTGGGGCTTTCTGCTTGGCCTGGTCGAGAGCTTCCTCTACGGCGCTTACGCCGGACTCGTCTACTGCCCGATTCACAACGCGCTGCACCGGCGCTACGGGGTGCGATCGGACGCCCGAACGATGATCAACTGATTCGGAACGGGACACGACATGACCGGCAAAAGCGTGCGTGCAACAACGACTGAACGGTTGACCGGTCGCGCCCTGCTTACGCTGATGCTCGCCGTATTCACGGTATCAGCCGGCTACGGGGTGATACTGCCGTTGCTGCCCTATGCGGTCGAGCAGATGACCGGCGAGGCGGCATCCGCAGCCATCTCACGGCACACGGGGCTGCTGACCGCGGTCTACACGGTGTCGCTGTTCCTGTTCGCACCGCTGTGGGGTCGCGCGTCGGACCGGATCGGCCGCCGCCCCATGATTCTGGCGGGCCTGCTCGGCTTCGCGGCGTCGATGCTGGCGTTTGCCGGTACCGCGCAACTGTCGACGCTCTATGCCGAGCGCTTCCTCAGCGGGCTGTTCGCTGCTGCCGTGACACCGGTTGCGATGGCGACGATCGGCGACCTGGTGCACGACGACGGCATCCGTGCGCGCCGTTTGACGATGGTCGGCCTGTCCGGCGTCAGCGGCTTTTTGCTCGGCCCGATGCTCGGCGTGATGATCGCCAATGTGCTGCCAAGCCTGCCGGGACGTTTCGGCGCGCAGACGCCGCTGGCGGCGCCGATGGCGGTCGCCGCCCTGCTCGCGCTGGGTGCGACGCTGGCCGCCGGACTCGCGCTGCCGCGCGCGACCGGGGCAAGTGTGCAGGATGCAAGTCCCGCCGGCGCACACGCCGGCGGACACACGGTGCGTTTCCTGCTGGGCCTGGCCTTCGTCGTCGCCACCGCCATCGGCGTGTTCGAGGTCGGACTTGCGCTGCGCGGCAAGCAGGAACTGGCGCTGACGCCGTACCAGATCGCGGCGATGTTCACCGAATGCAGCCTGGTGATGTTCGCGGCGCAGGCGCTCGT
>JBFHQK010000371.1:0-1606 GCA_041592255.1 Fontimonas sp. | reverse complement strand
TTCGGGGGCGCTGATCCTGGCGGCGCTGACCGGTGTGATGCTGCTGCTCACGGGGGTGTTGCGGCTGGGCTGGCTGACCAATTTCATCAGCCATCCGGTGCTGGCCGGTTTCACCACCGGCGCCGCGCTGTTCATCGTTGCCACCCAGCTGCCGGCGCTGAGCGGCATCCCGGTTCCGCGCGAAGCCAGCTTCATCCGCATCTTCCAGACGCTGGGCCAGCAGGCCGAATCACTCAACTTGGCCACCGCCCTGTTCGGCGCCGCCTCGCTGCTCGCGCTGCTGCTGGCGCGAACTCCACTCCGGAACGCGCTGCTGGCCTGCGGACTGCGCGCCGAAACGGCGGCGCTGGCCAGTCGCATGGCCCCGCTGCTGCTGGTCATGCTGGCCACGGCGACGTCGGCCGCGCTCGACGCCAGCGCCCGCTGGGGCGTGGCGGTCGTGGGCACCATTCCGCAGGGTCTGCCGCGCCCCTCGCTGGCCTTCCTGCACGCCGCAGACTGGATCAGCCTGCTGCCGTCGGCCGCCCTGCTCGCGCTGATCGGCTATGTCGAAAGCATCTCGGTGGCCAAGGCGCTCGCCTTCCGGCGCAACGAGCGTGTCAACGCCGACCGCGAACTCGTCGCCCTGGGCCTCACCAATCTCAGTGCCGCACTGGCGGGCGCGATGCCGGTCGCGGGCGGTTTTGCGCGCTCGATGGTCAACTTCGACGCCGGCGCGCGCACCCAGCTTGCCGCCATCATCACCGCACTCTGGGTCGCGCTCGCGGCCTTCCTGTTCACCGGATTGCTCGCCGACCTGCCCAAGGCGGTGCTGGCGGCGATCATCGTCGTCGCGGTCTGGCAGCTGGTCGACTGGCGCGCGCTCATGCACACCTGGGCCTACGACAAGGGCGATGCCGCAGCACAGGCGCTGACGCTGGTGGGCGTGGTCCTGCTCGGCATCGAGCACGGGCTGCTGGCCGGCGCCGGGCTGTCGCTGCTGCTGTTCCTGTACCGGACCAGCCGACCCCACATCGCCGTCATCGGCCAGGTCAACCACAGCGAGCATTTCCGCAACGTGCTGCGCCACCGGGTGCGCACCTGGCCGGGCCTGCTGCTGGTGCGCGTGGACGAAACCCTCTATTTCGCCAACGCCCCCCGGGTCGAGGTCGAGTTGCAGCGCCTGATCGTCGACCATAAACCGCTGCGCGACGTCGTTCTGGTGATGTCCGGGGTCGCCTACGTCGACACCAGCGGCCTCGAAGTGCTGGATACGCTGTGCCGCGCGCTAGACAGTGCCGGCGTGCGCCTGCACCTGGCCGAGGTCAAAGGCCCGGTGATGGATCGGCTGCAGGGCACCGATCTGGTGCGCCGCCTGGGTCCGCAGCGCATCCACCTGTCGGCCTACGATGCCGTCCGCGCCATCGGCGTGTCTGCTTAACGCCGCCGCGCCCTGATCACAGTGCCCTGATCGCAGTACCGCTGATCACAGCGGACGGATCGCAGCACCGCGCACTGCGGCGGACTCGGGAGTCAGCGCACCGCGCCCGGCCGGGGCGGTGCCGGCCACCGCGGTCGCGCCGGCAGCGAACACTTACGCCGCCGGTCTGCAGCACGCCGAGCACGT
>JBFHQK010000370.1:0-1636 GCA_041592255.1 Fontimonas sp. | reverse complement strand
GTTGCCGCTTGCGGCCCGGACATCTGCGCGCCTCGACCAATGACCGCTTCGATATCTTCACTCGGGATCGGCTCCTGCTTCGCCCAACCGTAGGTGCGGCAGGTCAAGTGCTGGATTTCACGCAGCGCATCGACGGCACCGTTCAGTCGGATGGCCCTGCGCGGCTCACGCTGCGCAACACCGGCGCCGCCATGACGCTGTGTGTGAACACTGCCGCCGGCATCAATGTCGCCCCCGGCGACGATGCGCAGGCGGATCTCGCCAGCGGCGGCAACACGATGGTCCTGCTGCCCGGATACGCCCGGGCATGCCCCGGCGCGACGGCCGCAGCGCCGACGGCGAGCGACGTGTGTGCCGCTTTTGGCACGGCGCTGACCAGTCCGCTGTGCGGGGCGCTGAGCGCCGCCGAGCAGGGACTGGCTGCGCAGTGCGCGGCCGGGGGCGGCGCGCCGCGCTTCTGCACGCTCGCCGGCGGCAATCTGCACGCCTTGATCGATGCCTGCTATGACAACGCAGGGCCGAACGGTGACGCCGCCACCCGCCACGAGGACCAGCGGCTCGCTGCGTGCCGCACCGCTGACGCGCTGGTGCTGGGCGTCGCCGCGTACTGCCGGCAGGCCGCGAACCTGAGCCAGGACGCCGTGCGTGCGCAGCTGTGCGCGCTGCTGGGCGGGCAGCATGTGGGCGAGTACGAGATGCAGGCGTACGAGAACAGCTGGGTGCACAAGGCGCTGCGCCTGCAGAACCGGCTGGGCTACGACCTGCCACTGATTCACACCAGCGTTGTCGCCACGCACAACTCGTTCAACGTCACCGCCGACAACACGCCGCCGACGCTGTCGGGCTCCGACTCCAACCAGCTGTACAGCATGGTCGACCAGTTGCGCATGGGCGTGCGCTCGCTGGAGATCGACGTGCACTGGATGCCGCGCCGCTCGCTGGATGGCACCACCGACACGCACGAGCCGGTCGTCTGCCACGGCAGCGAGATCATGGGCGTGCCGCATTTCGGCTGCACCAGCGAAAAGCCGCTGCGCGAGGTGTTGACCGAGCTGCGCGAATGGCTTGACCAGCATCCCAACGAGGTCGTGCTGATCTACGTCGAGAGCAACCTCGCGCACTCGCGTGACGACACTTCCCGGTCCTACGCGGCGGCCGGGCGGGTGTTTGATCAGGTCGTCGGCGACATCACCTACCGTCCGTCCGATACCGCGCCGGGCGGCAGCTGCGCAACCAGCGGCGGAACGTTCGGCACGCCAGGTTCGTGGCTCAACGTGCGCCGTGGCGACATCATTGCCAGCGGCAAGCAGCTGTTGCTGTTCGCCGACGACTGCAGCGGTGCGGCCAACGCCGCGAGCTGGGACGGCGTGATGCACTGGAAGAACACCGGCCACAACGTGATCCAGTCCGGCTCGCATGACAACGGCGTGCGCTACCCGGATCAGTGCATCTACAGCCGCGCCCAGTATGGGCAGAGCTTCACGCGCGTCTGGGAGGACAGCACGCTGCTGACCGCGTCGGATGCGGCCAGCCCGCCGCCCAACGCTGCCGACAACGAGGGACCGATCACCCCGGCCATCGCCCGCGAGCTGATGCGCTGTGGCATGCACATGCCCGGCCTCGATCAGTTGGCACC
>JBFHQK010000369.1:0-1662 GCA_041592255.1 Fontimonas sp. | reverse complement strand
TATACGGTGATTTCGCACTCGCCCGCATACACCGCGTCCGAAGTCGCCGAATCCGCGCACATTCCCGGCCGCCAGCTCGCCAAGACCGTCATCGTCAAGATCGATGGCCGCCTGGCGATGGCGGTGCTGCCCTCGACGCACAATGTCCACCCCGAGGCGCTGCGCAAGGCCACCGGCGCGCGCGAGGTCAGCCTCGCCACGGAGAGTGAATTCGCCAGCCGGTTTCCGGACTGCGAGCTGGGCGCGATGCCGCCGTTCGGCAATCTGTACGGGCTCGAGGTGTTCGCCGCGCCCCAGCTTGCCGAGGATGAGCTGATCTGCTTCAACGCCGGCAATCACCGCGAGCTGCTGCGCATGGCTTACGGCGATTTCGAGCGGCTGGTGCAGCCCGCCCGCGTCCCGCTGTAAGCCGCGGGTGCCGTCCGCCGCGGCGCCGGGTGTGTTCGAAACCGTACCGACGTCGCGGCGGCAAGCTTCTACCGTGTCCCCCACTCGCCATGCACCCGTCTCGATGCGACGGGCCGCGGGCGCAAACGAGACGCTGTGGGGACACCTTTTATGGATGGATCGAAGTTCTCGGACCTCGACGCCGGCGCGCCGCTTCCCCGCGCGCTCCTCGCGAGACCGCAGCGACGTGCATCCCGCCTCTTCGATGCCGCTGATCTGCTGTTGCCGGTGCTGCAGGTGGCGGTGCTCATGCTGGCCGCACGCCTGGCGAGCATGCTCTATGCGGCGGTGCTGGAGCCTGAGTTCGCGCCGGTGTTCATGAATTCGTACGAACGCGGGGCCGTATCGGCGGCGCTGTTCGCGCCGTTCGTGCTGGCCGCGCACAAGGCAGGTTGGCTGCGCGGCGCACCTCCGCTGCGCGCGCTGGCAGCGCCCTACAGCGGCTTTGCCGCGCTCGCGCTGCTGGCCGCCACCCTGTCCGGGAGCCTGCCCGGCGCGCCGCTGGCGTGGACGGCACTGTGGCTGTCGCTGGGCTTTGGCGGCGTCCTGGTGCTGCACGCCGCCTTCCCTCACCCAAGCCGCCCGGAAACCGTTGCCGTGGTCGGCAACGGCCCGGCCACCGAACGCCTCGTGCGCCACCTGCAGCGCCAGCCCGGGCGCCGGGTCGACTTCCTCGGCGCCTTCGACGACCGCACCACGCGCAGCTCCACCGTTGCCCTGCCGCGCTGCGGCTCGATCGCCGACCTGCTCGAAATCGGCAAGCAGCGCCGGATCGACTGGATTCTGATCGCGCTGCCGGATACCGCCGAACGCCGCGTGAACGAGGTCGTCAACAATCTGAAGTCACTGGCGGTGTCGGTCGGGCTGTGTCCCTGCGGCATCGAGCTGGACCTGCCGCATCCGCCGATCGAGTACATCGCCGGCCGCACGCCGGTGACGCTGCTGGCCGAACGGCCGATCAAGCGCTGGGGCGCAGTGATCAAGGGCGGCGAAGACTACCTGCTCGGCGCACTGCTGATCCTCGCACTCTCGCCGCTGCTCGGGCTGATCGCGCTGGCGATCCGCCTCGAAAGCCCGGGGCCGGTGCTGTTCCGTCAGCGACGCCACGCCTGGAACAACGCCGAGTTCGAGATCTACAAGTTCCGCACCATGCGCTGGATCCCGGATGCCGGGCGCCAGCCGCTGGTGCAGACCGTTCACGACGACCCGCGCATC
>JBFHQK010000368.1:0-1666 GCA_041592255.1 Fontimonas sp. | reverse complement strand
GCACCCGCCGGAGGCGGCGCCGGCCGAGCTGCTGGAAAGCTTCATCAGCCAGCACTATCTGCTGCAGAGGCCGCCGCCGGACATCCTCGTCAGCCACGCGCTGGACGATGGCGACATGCTCGAGGCCGGCCTGAGCCAGCACGCGAAGCGCCGCATCAAGCTGCAGCGGCCGCTGCGGGGGGCGAAGCTGCGGCTGCTGGAAATGGCGCAGCAGACCGCGGAACAGGCGCTGTCGTCGCGGCTGCTCGAAGTCGCGAGCATGGATGAGCGGCTGCTGGAACTGCAGCGCGCCCTGGAACTCGAGCGGCCGCCGCAGCGGCTCGAATGCTTCGATATCTCGCATACGCAGGGCGAGCGCGCCGTGGCCTCCTGCGTCGTGTTCGATGCGGACGGCCCGCTCAAGTCCGCTTATCGAAAGTTCAACATTGAGGGCATCACCGGCGGTGATGACTACGCGGCCATCAAGCAGGCGGTCGCGCGCCGTTTCGCGAAACTCAAGAGCGGGCAGGGCGTGGCGCCGGATGTGCTGTTCATCGATGGCGGCCAGGGGCAGCTCAACGCCGCCCTCGAAGCGCTCGATACGCTGGAGATCGCGGAGCTGCGCGTGGTCGCGATCGCCAAGGGGCCGACGCGCAAGCCTGGGCTCGAGGAGCTGTTTCTGCCGGAGTGCGCAACGCCGCTGCGCCTGGCGCCGGAATCGCCGGCGCTGCACCTGATCCAGCGCATCCGCGACGAGGCCCACCGGTTCGCGATCACCGGCCATCGCGGCCGCCGCGACAAGGCGCGACTGGTCTCCAGCCTCGATGACGTCGAGGGCCTTGGCCCGGCCCGCCGCCGCGCCCTGCTGCGCGCCTTCGGCGGGCTGGCGCAGATCCGCCGTGCCGGCGTCGAAGACCTGGCGCGTGTCGAGGGCGTATCGTGCACGCTGGCGGAGCGCATTTACGCCCACTTTCACTGAAGCTCGGGTATTCTGGCCCCAACCCGCCATTCCCATTCGCGTAAACCGGATCCCGCGTCGTGCCGCTGACCCTGCCTTTGCTGCTGACGCTGCTGCGTGTCGCAGCCATCCCGGTGGTGCTGGTGCTTTTCTACAGCGACTGGGTGTACTCCCGGCAGGCGGCTACGGTGCTCTACGCCATCGCCGGCATCACCGACTGGCTCGACGGCTGGCTGGCGCGGCGCTGGAACCAGACCAGCAAGTTCGGCGCCTTCCTCGACCCGGTCGCGGACAAGCTGCTGGTGGCGGTGTGCCTGGTGATGCTGCTGCGCGCCGATCCCGGCGGAGTGCTGGCCCTGGTGGTGGCGGTCATCATCGGCCGCGAGATCACGATCTCGGCGCTGCGGGAATGGATGGCCGAGCTCGGGCAGCGAACCAGCGTCGCCGTGGGTCGCATCGGCAAGTGGAAGACCGCATTCCAGATGACCGCGATCGGAATGATGATCTGGCAGATTCCGGTGTGGCGGCTGCCGATCTACGAGATCGGCTATGCGCTGTTGCTGGTGGCGGCCGCGCTGACCTTGTGGAGCATGTTCGTCTATCTGCGGGCGGCATGGCCGATCCTGCGCGACACCGGCGCTGCGAATTCCTGAGGTCGGCGTGCGGTGCGAACGAAATCAGACAAAAAACTCCTTGACTTCGATTCGGCGATCCCTAGAATACGCGGCT
>JBFHQK010000367.1:0-1743 GCA_041592255.1 Fontimonas sp. | reverse complement strand
GCCGGCTGTAGCGCACCGGCTTCGATCTCCCAGGCACGGTCGCCATCGGCGCCGGTGCCGACGATGTAGGCGAGGCGCTCGCCGCCGCGTGGACCAACCAGCGCCGGCCGATACACGAGCCGGCGCATGCGCGCGATCCCATCGACGCCGCCAGCCGCTGCGATTGCGTTCTCGGTGACACGCGTGCTGCTCATGTGCAGGTTGGCCACGCCTTTCTGCAGCACGAAGACATCGGCGTCGCTGTGTTCCAGGAACGCGGCGATTTGCGCAGCCTCGCCGCGAAAAACCGCATCGAGGTACAGCGCCAGCAGCAAGGCCAGGGCAATGCTCGCCGCAGCGCCCAGTACCGCGAAGCGGTCGGCCAATAGCGATTTGAACGTCCAATGCAACATGACTGTCAGCGGCTGAATACAAGGGATGGATCGAGTCGCACCAGACGTCTCAGCGGCAGCAGCCCGCCGACCAGCGCCGACACCAAGCCAAGCGCCAGTCCGCGCGCAAGCACGCCCGGGTCCCAGACCAGCGCGCTGTACAGCGGGTTCCAGCGTGCGACGATCTCGGCGAAGCCGCGCGCGAGAAGCATCGCGGGCAGAATCGCGATGCAGGCCACGATCAGGCTGCCGGTCGTCAGTGCTGCCGCCAGTTGCAGTGGCGTGGCACCGAGCGCTTTCTGGATGCCGAACTGGCGCAGACCGGCCTGCACGTCGGCGAAGCGCAGCAGGCCCATCGTCAGGCCGGCGATGGCCCAGGCCACGGCGGACAGCAGCCACAGCACTGGGCCGAGCAGACGCGCACCGAACGCGCGGTCATTCGCGCCCAGCTCCGCGGGCGTATGGAAATCGGCATCCGGCAGTGCGGCGGACAGGCGCGAACGCAGGGCCTCCCTGTCGACGCCCGGTTTCGCCCCGACCAGCAGGAACGACAACAGCGAGTAGTCGTCCAGTCCGAGCGGCAGGTTCGATTCGAGCAGCAGGCTCAGCAGCGTGTCGTAGCTGACAAACGCATACGGCGTAAACGGCGACGCTGCGCCCGAGGCGAGGCCGACGACGCGCATGCGGTAGTCGAGGATTGAGATCTCGTCGCCGGTCGACAGACCGTGACGGCGGGCCAGCCGCGCGTCGAGTGCGACCGTGGCCTCCTCCCGCGGCTCGATCCCGGCAACCACACGCGGTGGCCCGCCACGATCTTCGTACGCCTGAAGCTGGATCGGCGTGCGCAGGCCCGGTGTGCGCAGAATCACTGGAATCATTGTCAGCGGCGCCGCCCAGGCCACGCCCGCCACCGCTTCGACTTGCTCACGCCCGCGCTGAGGCAGCTGCGACGGCATGATCGCGAAGTAGTCGCTGCCCCGCTCCACGGCGACGAAATCGGCCGGTAGCGTCGACGGAAACGCGGCGAGGTCGGTGAGGATGCCGCTGCGCAATCCTTCGAACAGCAGGCACAACGCCAGCGCAGCGGCAAAAACAGCGGCTGCAAGCGCGGCGCGCAGCGGCTCGTGCCGCCACTGTCGCCACGCCCAGCGCATCACGGGACGCTCCCGTTGCTGCCTTTACTTGTCGTGGTCGTGATCGTGCGGCGGCTGTTCCGGCGCGGCGCCTTTCGGGTCACCCATGCCACCACCCATCATTTCCATCATGCGCATCATCATGCCCATGTGGTCGTCCATCATCTGCATGTGCTCCTGCATCAGACGCTGGCGCTCCTCCATGGACTTGGCGTCTTTCATCTTCTGCATGTGCTCTC
>JBFHQK010000366.1:0-1784 GCA_041592255.1 Fontimonas sp. | reverse complement strand
CGCCGGACTCGACGGCATCGAAGTGCCCTACATCGGGCCGTAACAGCATGCCGGCGCAAACCTACTTCACCGAGGAGACCTTCCGCTTCCTGAAGGCGCTCGCGAGGAACAACTCGCGCGAGTGGTTCGCCGAGAACAAGCCGCGCTACGAGGCGCAGGTGCGCGAACCGGCGTTGCGGCTGATCAGTGATCTGGTGGCGCCACTGCAGGCGATCAGTTCACAGCTCACCGCGATTGCCAAGCCGGTCGGCGGCTCGCTGTTCCGCATTCATCGCGACACGCGCTTTGCCAAGGACAAGCGGCCCTACAAGACCCATGTCGGTCTGTACTTCGCCCATGCGGCCACCAAGGACATGCAGCGCAGCCAGGTCGCGGGCAATGCGGCGATGGGTAGACTCGATGCGCCGGGGCTGTACCTGCATGTCGAGCCGGGTGCCTGCTTTGTCGGTGGCGGCATCTGGCATCCGCAGCCGGCCACGCTCAAGCGGGTGCGCGACTACATGCTCGGCAACCCGGTGAGCTGGACCGAGGCGACACGCAGCGCGGCATTCCGCAAGGTGTTCGCGCTGGGTGGCGAGGCGCTGAGTCGTCCGCCGCGCGGCTACGACCCGGAGCACGCGCTGATCGACGATCTCAAGCGCAAGGACTTCGTGGCCAGCAGCCGCGTCGACGATGCCGAGCTGCTGCGCCCCGACCTGCCGAAACGGCTGGCGAAGCAGTACGCGTTGCTGGCGCCGATGCTGGACTGGCTATGCGGCGCGCTCGATCTGGATTTCTGAGCGACGGCGCTGCGCGCCAGATCACCCAGCGGGGCCGGGGCGCTCATGGGTCAGGCGCAACAGGTAAGCGGCCCGGCATCTCTGCGGCGGTGGTGCAGGCAGCATGGGTTTTCCCATGCTGGGAGCGATGAGGGGCGCGCGTATACTCGGGAAAAAGCCGAGCGTGTCGCTGACATCGTCGGAGGAGATCAGGATGAGGTCGCAATCGACTCAGGAGCTGGAGCTGCTGCTGGCTCAGGTTGAATCCCTTGCCGAAGCGCAGGCCGATGTTGCGGCGCGCGACGAGTTCCGCGCTTTCGTGCGGCACTACTACGAGACGGCGTCTCTGGACGCGCTGCGCCTGCGTACACCGGAGGAGCTGTTTCAGATCTGTCATGCGCACTGGCAGCTTGCACAGCAGCGCAGTGCCGGCGATTTCCACGTGCGGTTGACGCCGCCGGCCGCTGGCTCGACGCGTGGCCTGGCGCAGCTGGATACGGTGGTCGAGGACATGCCGTTTCTGGTCGACACGCTGTACATGGCGGTACGCACGGCCGGCAGCCCGATCGACTGGAGCGTGCATCCGGTGGTGGCCATGCGGCGGGATGCCGCGGGGCGCTTGCAGCAGACCCGCACCGCGGGCGATGGCGAGACCGGCGAGTCGCTGGTGCACCTGGAGTTCGAACCCCTGCGCGATGCCGACGGATACGCGGCGCTCGAGGCGGATCTGTCGCAGGTGATCCGTGACCTGCGCACGATCGTTGACGACTTCCCGGCGATGCGCGCGCGGCTGCGCGAGATCAGTGCCTCACTGGCAGAAGTGCCGCCCGGAGGCGACGCGGCGGAGTTCGCCGAGGCGCGTGCCTTTCTTGAGTGGCTGGACGACGCCCACTTCACCTACCTTGGCGTGGCCGAGACCGAGGTGGTGACGGAAGGGCAACGCAGCCGTTTCGTGATGCAGCCCCAGGCCTCTCTGGGACTGGCGCGCAGCGGTGCGCGCTATGCCGACCCCGATCAGCTGATCCT
>JBFHQK010000365.1:0-1830 GCA_041592255.1 Fontimonas sp. | reverse complement strand
GTCCTGCGCCTGCGCGCCCCCGATGACGGCCGCAAGAAAGACCGGCAGCACGCGCCGCCCCATTTCGAATGCCATGTTATTCCCCAACTCCTGAACGCTCGCGGCGCTTCGGACCGAGCCCGAGCGCCGTCATATAGATTCCCCAAGCCTGCACCATAAGTCGGCCCCGGGCGCCGGCGCTACCGGAAAACCACCCAGCGCGCGGTGGTTTGCGCGGCGCGTGGCTTACTGCAGCAGCGCTGCGACCACCGCCTGCTGCAGCGTCATCCAGGTGGCACTGCCCGGCACGACTGGCTCGTAGTGCCCGGCGTTGCTGGTGACGCCCACCACCACGCGGTCACCGTGCTTGCGCGCGGCCTCGACGTAGCGCATGACCGAGTCGGTCGACGCCAGCCGGTCATGCGCACCGTGCACGAACCATTGCGGCACGCGCAGCGGCAGCAGCGCCAGCGGCGACGTCAGCGCATAGCGCTCGGCGACGGTCTGCGGATTGCCGCCCAGCAGCTCGTCGACGGCGCTGCCGCAGGCGCGCCGGGTCACGCTGCGCTGCGCCGCCAGATCGGTAATCGCGGCCAGGCCAATCACGCCATGAATCGTCATCGGCCCGCGCACATACAGCGGACTGTTCTCGGCCAGACGCGGGCGCGCGGCCAGCCACAGCGCGAGCTGGCCGCCGCCGGAATGCCCGGCCGCGACCACGCGCCGCAGATCCAGCGGATAGTTCTGCGCCAGAACGCGCAAGTGATCGGCCGCCATCGCCACGTCGCGGAAGGTCGCGGGCCAGCCGCCGCTGTCGCCGATGCGGCGATACTCGATGGTCCAGGTGGCAATGCCCAGGGTCGACAGCGATTCGGCCAGGGGGCGCAGGTAGGCGTAATTGTCGTCGGCGCGCCAGCAGTCGCCGGGAATCAGGATCATCACCGGGAACGGCCCGGGCACGCCGGGCGGCAGCCGCAGCTCACCGAACTGGCGTTGATCAGTGCCATAGAACAACTGCGGCAGCTCGTCGGGTGACGGCAGCTTGCGCACATCGCTCCACGACAGCAGCGTCGGCGGGGCGTCGCCGGACATGACCTCATCGGCGCTTTCGGGCAGCGTCCCGCAGGCGCCCAGCAGTGCGCCGCACAGGATGCCGGTCAGCAGATGTCGGAGCTTCATTGGCGAAGCCTCGCCGACGACTTCGGCGAACGCAAGCGCGCCTGCAGCCTGCCTGTGAATCGGCGCACACCGGCGGCCTCAAGGGCCGTCGCCACCGGCGTGCCCGCCGCCGCGCCCATCATCCCGTTGCGTGTCGCTCGCGCGCCGTCGCGGGGCCTACGCCCGGGGTGCGGCCGCGCCGGCCTGCGCAGCGCTGCCGCCATCGGCGGCGCTGACGATCTCGATGCGACCGTCGCTGAAGCGCTCGACGCGGCGCAGCGGATCATCCGGATTGGCCCGCGTGATGTAGATCGAGATCGTCAGCGACGCCAGGTTGTAGACCTCGCTGACGGTTTCACCACTGAGCGGATCGACGCGGTTGACGAAGAAGATCCCGGGCGCGATCGGCTTGAGGGCGATCGTCTCGGTGCCCTGATCCCCCTGGCGTGGGCCACTGAGCACCTTCCACCGCGCTTCCACGGCGCTGACGAAGGTCCGCTGCACATACGCGCCCTCGGGCATCGCGTAGCGCACCGTGAGTCCCTCCAGCTGCGCCGGCCCCTCGGCAAAGCGCGCCACGGTGCCGCCCCCCGCCACCCGCGAGAACAGCACGGCGGCAAAGAGCAGCACCAGCGCGCCGGCGGCGAAACGGCGCAGTGAACGCAGGATTGTCATGGTTGGCCTCATCGTTGC
>JBFHQK010000364.1:0-1934 GCA_041592255.1 Fontimonas sp. | reverse complement strand
ATCGAGCTCGATCAGAAGGATCCGGACAAGCTGGTCGAGGTGATCACGGCGCTGGAGCCGACCTTCGGCGGCATCAACCTCGAAGACATCAAGGCGCCCGAATGCTTCCATGTCGAGAAGCAGCTGCGCGCGCGCATGAAGATCCCGGTGTTCCACGACGATCAGCATGGCACCGCGATCATCGTCGGCGCGGCGGTGAGCAACGGCCTGGCGGTGGTGGGCAAGGACATCCGCGAGGTCAAGCTGGTGGTGTCGGGTGCGGGTGCCGCGGCACTGGCCTGCGTCGAGCTGCTGCTCGATCTGGGACTGCGCCGCGCCAACGTCTGGCTGACCGATCTGGCCGGTGTGGTCTGGCAGGGGCGCCCCGAGCTGATGGACGATCACAAGGCGCAGTATGCGCAGCCGACCTCGGCGCGCACGCTGGCCGAGGTCATCGGCGATGCCGACATATTTCTCGGCCTGTCCGCCGGGGGTGTGCTCAAGCCCGAGATGGTCGCGCGGATGGCGCCGCGGCCCTTGATCCTGGCGCTGGCCAACCCGACGCCGGAGATTCTGCCGGAACAGGTCAAGGCGGTGCGCGACGACGCCATCATCGCCACCGGGCGCACGGATTATCCGAACCAGGTCAACAACGTCCTGTGTTTTCCGTTCATCTTCCGCGGTGCGCTGGACGTCGGTGCGACCACGATCACGCGCGAGATGGAGATTGCCTGCGTGCGCGCGATTGCCGATCTGGCGCGCCAGGAGACCAGCGACGTCGTCGCCAGCGCCTACGGCATCGACGACCTCCAGTTCGGCCCCGAGTACCTGATCCCCAAGCCCTTTGACCCGCGGCTGATCGTGCGCATCGCGCCGGCGGTGGCACGGGCGGCGATGGAGGCGGGAGTGGCGACACGGCCGATCGCCGATTTCGATGCCTACGAGCAGAAGCTGCAGCAGTTCGTGCATCACAGCGGCACGATGATGAAGCCGATCATTGCGCTGGCGCGTCGGGTGCCCGACGCCGAGAAGCGCATCGTCTTCGCCGAAGGCGAGGAGGAGCGCGTGCTGCGCGCGCTGCAGGTGATCGTCGACGAGCGCATCGCGCGTCCGCTGTTAGTCGGCCGTCCGGCAGTGATCGAAGCGCGCATCGCCCGCTTCGGTCTGCGCCTGCGCGAGGGCACGCACTACAGCGTGGTCAATCCCGAGAGTGACAGCCGCTACCGCGAGTACTGGCAGGCTTACCACGCCCTCATGGCGCGGCGCGGCGTCACCGAGCAGTACGCCAAGCTGGAGATGCGCCGGCGCACGACGCTGATCGCGGCGATGCTGCTGGCCAGGGGCGCCGCCGACGGCATGATCTGCGGCACGGTGTCCAACACTGCGCGCCACCTCAAGTACATCGACCGCGTGCTCGGCCGGCGTCCGGGTTCGAGCGGCTATGCGGCGATGAACGGGCTGATCCTGCCCGGACGGCAGCTGTTCCTCGTCGACACCCACGTCAACCTCGACCCGACCGCGGCGCAGCTGGCCGAAATCACGCTGATGGCGGCCGAAGAGATGCGGCGCTTCGGCATCGTGCCCAAGGCCGCACTGCTGTCGCACTCGAACTTCGGCAGCTCGGACGCGCCATCGGCGGTCAAGATGCGCGCGGTGCTGGAATTGCTGCGCGAGCGCGCGCCGGAACTCGAAGTCGACGGCGAGATGCACGGCGATTGCGCGCTCGACGAAACCCTGCGCCGCAACATCCTCGCCGGGAGCACGCTGGCCGGCGAGGCCAACCTGCTGGTGATGCCCAATCTCGATGCAGCCAACATCGCCTACAACCTGCTCAAGACCGCGGCCGGCAACAATGTCGCGATCGGTCCGATCCTGCTCGGCTGCGCGCGTCCGGCGCATATCCTGACGCCGTCGGCGACGGTGCGCCGCATCGTCAACATGACCGCGGTGGCGGT
>JBFHQK010000363.1:0-1965 GCA_041592255.1 Fontimonas sp. | reverse complement strand
GGCCGATTCCCAGGACCCTGCCGCGCCCGGAACGGCCGACGCCGAACGTGGCGCCGACGGCGCCCAGCGCCTCGACCCGATCGTCGTCACCGCGCCGGACACGCGCGCGCCGCTGACGATCCGCCTCGACCCGTCGCTGCCGCAGCAGCCGCTGCCGGCTGCCGACGGCGCCAGCTTTCTGCGCAACATTCCCGGCTTCAACCTGATCCGCAAGGGCGGCGCCGACGGCGACCCGGTGCTGCGTGGCCTGGCCGGTTCGCGCCTGACGATCCTCAGCGACGGCCACGAGCTGTACGGCGGCTGCGGCATGCGCATGGACCCGCCCACCGCCTACATCTATCCCGACACCTACGACGAGGTGGTCGTGATCAAGGGGCCGCAGTCGGTGCGCTACGGCAACGGCAATCTCGCCGGCGTCGTCGACTTCCAGCACGACGATCCGCAGCCGGGCAGCGCATACCGCTTCAGCGGTGTGGCCGGCGGCTTCGACCGCTATGACGCGGCCGGCAGCGCGCGCTGGCAGACCGCGCACGGCGGCCTGCGTGTCGACGGCAGTCACGCGCAGATGGACGACTACGAGGACGGCGACGGCAACGCAGTGCACGGCGAATACCGGCGCTGGAACGCGCGCGCGATCGGCAACTGGAAGCCGACCGCCGACCAGACCCTGAGCCTGGGCGTCGAACGCTCCGACGGCGAGGCCGCCTACGCCGACCGCAGCATGGACGGCGTGGTGTTCGACCGCGAAAGCCTGTTCACCCGCTACGCCATCGTCGCACCGCTGCCCGGCGTCACGCGCATCGACGCGCAGCTCTACCGCAGCTACGTCGATCACGTGATGGACAACTACAGCCTGCGCACCGTCGCGCCGGGCGGCAGCTACATGGCGTCCAACCCGGACCGCGAGACCTGGGGCGCACGCGCCAGTGCCGAGCTGCAGCCGGCCCCGGCGCTGGCGCTGGTGCTCGGCGCCGATCACCGCGCCGACCGCCACACGCTGCGCAAGGGCATGTCGATGATGGGCGCGCCCAACTATGAGTCGCAGCCGCGCGCGCCGGACATGGACGCCCACATCAGCGGCGTCTACGGCGAGTCCACCTGGACCTATGCGCCCGCGCGGCGGCTGATCGGCGGTCTGCGCTATGACCGCTACGCCGCCGACAACCGCCTGAGCAGCGGCACTTTCGCCGGGCAGACCCACGACGAGGATCTGTACAGCGGCTTCGTCCGCGCCGAAGCCGATCGCGGCCCGTACACCGCCTACGCCGGCATCGGCCACGCCCAGCGCCCGGCCGACTACTGGGAGCGCATGAGCTACAACGCCTTTGACCTCGACGCCGAACGCAACAACGAGATCGATCTGGGCGTGGTGCGCAAGGGCGAGGCCTGGCGCGGCAGCGCGGCGCTGTTCGTCAGCCGCATCGACGACTACATCCTCACCCGCAGCGACAAGACCGCGCGCAACATCGACGCGGTGCGCTGGGGCGGCGAAGCCGAACTGACCCGCCAGCTCAGCACGAACGTGCGCGCCGGCGGCACCCTGGCCTGGGTGCACGGCGAGAACCGCAGCGACGGCACCGCGCTGCCGCAGACGCCGCCGCTCGAAGGCCGGCTGACGCTGGACTACGACGACGGCCGCTGGGCGATGGGCACGGTGTTCCGCTTCGCCGACGACCAGGACCGCGTGCAGGTCGGCTACGGCAACATCGTCGGCCAGGACGTCAGCGCGACTGCGGGCTACGGCACGCTCGCCGTGCATGGGGGCTGGCGGGCAACGGAGCAGCTGCGCATCGTCGTGGGCGTCGACAACCTCTTCGACCGCGCCTACGCCGAGCACCTGAGCCGCTCGGCCGCCGGTGTGACCGGCTACCCGACGCTGGCGCGCGTCAACGAACCCGGCCGCCAGGCCTGGCTGCGTCTGAGCTGGGAGATGGGCCGCTAACCCGCCGGCATGCAGGCGCGCGC
>JBFHQK010000362.1:0-1998 GCA_041592255.1 Fontimonas sp. | reverse complement strand
TGCTCGTCGCCAGCTGTCCGTGCGCGCTGTCGCTGGCGACGCCGGCGGTTTTTTCCGCGGCGAGTGCGCGCCTGGCCGCCGCCGGCGTGCTGCTGGTGCACCCTTCGGTGCTCGCGCGGCTGCCGCGCATCACCCATGCGCTGTTCGACAAGACCGGCACACTGACCGAGACGCGCCTGCAGCTCGTGCGCGTCGAGACGCTGGCGCAGCTATCGGCCCAACACTGCACCGCGATTGCCGCCGCGCTCGAGCGCGATCTTCGCCATCCGATCGCCCAGGCGCTGGCCGCCGCAGGCGGCAGCGAGTTGCGCGCCGAGGACGTGCGCCTGGTGTCTGGCGGCAGCGTGGCCGGGCGTGTTGATGGCGTCGACTACCGGCTGGGCGCGCTGCGTGGCCGTGCGCAGGATCATGCCACCGGCTCGGCGTTGGTCTGGGTCGCACTGATGCGCGAAGCGCAGACGCTCGCGATCTTCGGCATGGCCGCGCGCCCGCGCGAGGATGCGGCGCAGGCAGTGGCCGCGCTGCAGGCCGACCGCATTGCCGTGGCAGTACTCAGCGGCGATGGCGAGGCCACGAGCTGGCATCTGGCCGCGGACATCGGTGTCACCGAGGTGCACGCACGGCAGACGCCGGAGCAGAAACTCGCCGTGCTGCGCAGCCTGCAGCGGCGTGGCGCAGTGGTCATGGCGGTTGGTGACGGCATCAACGACGCGCCGCTGCTGGCTGCCGCCGACGTGGCCGTGGCGATGCCTGAGGGCGCGGCACTGGCACAGGCGCGGGCGGACGTGATTCTCACGGCAGGCTCGCTTGCCGGCTTGACGCTTCTGCGCAGCGTCGCGCGTCGCGCCCGCCGTCGCATCCACGAAAACTTCGGATGGGCTCTCGGCTACAACGTGCTGATGCTGCCGTTCGCCCTGTCCGGCGCCCTGACGCCATGGCTGGCGGCGCTGGGCATGTCGGTGTCTTCGCTGGTCGTCGTCGTGAACGCGATGCGGCTGGGCGACGGTCGGGATCGAAGTCGCTTATCACCTGGAGGCGCGGCGCTACCGCCCGTGAAATGAACGGATGCAGATCCTGCTTTTGCTGATCCCGCTGGGCATTGCCTTGGTGGCCTTTGCCGGCGCTGCGCTGGTCTGGGCGCTGTATGACGGCCAGTACGATGCACTCGACCGCATCGGCGAGCGCCTGCCGGACGATGAGCCATAACCGAGCGGCCGATTGACACGGGTCAACGCGCGCGCCGCGCCTGACGCCGACCATGGTATTCCCCACCGCGGAGCTTGCGATGCATACGAATACCCATTCCGATGCGCCCCCGGTCCCGGGCGTCGCCACGGGCTCAGTGCGCGCGCGGCTGAAGGCGCGGCACGCGGAGCTTGATGACCGCTTGCTGCGTATCGAGCGTGACCGTCGGCGCCAGACGCAGCCGCTGCCGCAGGACTTCGCCGATCAGGCCGTCATCCGTGAAAACGATGAGGTGCTCGATCGCCTTGCCGAAGCAACAGCGGACGACCTCGCGCAGGTGAGCCATGCCCTGGCACGGCTTGAGCTGGGCGCCTACGGCCAGTGCGAGCAGTGCGGCGGCTCGATCGACCAAGGGCGCCTGCAGGCGCGGCCCGAGTCCACAAGATGCCGAGACTGCGCCGACGCCAGGTCGCACGCGGAGTAAGCGTGTGGTTGTCGCCGAACTCAGCGTGCCGGCGATGTTCGTGGCCGGGCTGGCCGCCGGCCCGCACTGTGGCGTGATGTGTGGGCCGCTGCAGCTTGCGCAGCTGCGTCGCAGCGGCAATGGCATCGCCGCCACCGGGTGGCTGCATGCCGGACGCGTTTCGGGATACGCAGCCCTCGGCGCGGCTGCCGGCTTGCTCGGGGCTCAGGGACTGACCTTGCTGCCCTCAACCATGGTCGGTTCCTGGATCCAGATCGCCGCCGCGGTGGTGCTGGCCGGCCTCGGACTGAGCTACTGGCGGCGGCCGCTGCCGACCTGCTGCGGCCCGG
>JBFHQK010000361.1:0-2003 GCA_041592255.1 Fontimonas sp. | reverse complement strand
TCGCATCGGCGCGCGCGCGCGGCTCAGCCACTGCTGCGCGTCGAGCTCGGCCAGACGCAGGCGCAGATTGGCCGGATAGCTGGTGCCCCACGGGCCCTGGAAGCCGACGTGGTCGCCGGTCAGCCATTGCGACTCGGGGGTGGCGCCGTCGCTCTGCGCAAAGCCCGCGGTGTGGCAGTCGTTGCAGCCGGAAATCGTGACGAGGTAGCGTCCGCGCGCAATGCGCTCGTCGTCGGCGCTGCGGGCCGTCTCGGCGTGCACCGGCGCACTGACAGCGGCGGCTGCGAGCAGCAGCGCAACGGCCAGTGGGGTGGGTCGGGTCATGGTCGGCATCTCCGGGGGGATCGGGTGGCCACGATAGAAGCGGCCGCGGGGCGCCGCTGCTAAATGCTTGCTATACGCACGCTAAATGTTTGCTAAAACGGCGCGGCCGCGGTGCGTGCCGTGCTTGCGATCGGCACCGCCGCGCGCCGATCATGGCGCCTCCCTCCGGAGCCGGACATGGAACCGCGCATCCTCGTCGGCCAAGGCCAATCCCCGCAGTACATCCACGGCCGTTTCGCGAACCGTCACGGCCTGGTCGCCGGCGCCACCGGCACCGGCAAGACGGTGACGCTGCAGGTGCTCGCCGAGGGCTTCTCCGAGATCGGCGTGCCGGTGTTCGCGGCCGACATCAAGGGCGATCTGGCCGGCCTCGCGATGCCGGGCGAGCTCACGCCGCGCATCGCCCAGCGCGCGCAGGCGGTCGGACTCGAGCATTTCACCCCGGCCGCGTGCCCGACCGTGTTCTGGGATCTGTTCGGTGCGCAGGGTCACCCGGTGCGCGCGACCGTGTCCGACATGGGGCCGTTGCTGCTGGCGCGTCTGCTGGACCTGTCCGACGTGCAGGCGGCGGTGCTGAACCTGGTGTTCAAGTACGCCGACGATCACGGCCTGCTGCTGCTCGACCTCAAGGATCTGCGCGCGACGCTGGCGCACGTGGCCGACAACGCCAAGGCACTGGGCACCGATTACGGCCTGGTCAGCGGCGCTTCGGTGGGCGCGATCCAGCGCGCCCTGCTGCAGCTCGAGCAGGACGGCGCCGATCGCTTCTTCGGCGAGCCGGCGCTCGATCTGGCCGAGTTCATGCGCACCGACCTCAGCGGCCGCGGCGTCATCAACCTGCTTGCCGCCGACCAGCTGTTCCAGCGGCCGCGCCTGTACGCGACCTTCCTGCTGTGGCTGCTGTCGGAACTGTTCGAGGAGCTGCCGGAACGCGGCGACGCCGACAAGCCGCGGCTGGTGTTCTTCTTCGACGAGGCCCATCTGCTGTTCAAGGACGCCCCCAAGGCGCTGGTCGAGCGCGTCGAGCAGGTCGTGCGCCTGATCCGCTCCAAGGGCGTGGGCATCTATTTCGTCACCCAGAACCCGCTCGATCTGCCCGATGCCGTGCTCGGTCAGCTCGGCAACCGCGTGCAGCATGCGCTGCGCGCATTCACACCGCGGGACCAGAAGGCGGTGCGCGCCGCCGCGCAGACCTTTCGCAGCAATCCCGGACTCGACGTCGCCACGGCGATCACCGAGCTGGGCGTCGGCGAGGCGCTGGTGTCGACGCTGCAGGACAAGGGCGTGCCCGGCATCGTCGAGCGCACCCTGATCCGGCCGCCGCGCTCGCGCATCGGCGCCATCGCCGCCGACGAGCGGCGTGTGGTGCTGGAACGCAGTCCGGTCGCCGGGCGCTATGACACGCGGGTGGACCGCGAATCGGCCTACGAACGCCTGGCGGCGCGTGCGGTACCGGCCGCCGCTGTGGAAGAGGTCCCCGCACCCGGCAAGGCCGCGCCGGGGCGCCGCGATTCGGTGGCGCAAGCGGCGGTGAAGAGCGCGTTGCGCAGTGTGGCCTCATCGATCGGCCGCGAGATCGGGCGCCAGATCCTGCGCGGCCTGCTGGGATCGCGGTCGCGGCGCTGAGGGGCGCGCCGGCCGGGGCCGGTGGCCCCGGCCGTGCGGGTATACTGCGCGGC
>JBFHQK010000360.1:0-2008 GCA_041592255.1 Fontimonas sp. | reverse complement strand
CGCAAGCTGCTGCTGGCGATGACCAAGGATCTGCGAGTGATCCTGATCAAGCTCGCCGACCGCCTGCACAACATGCGCACGCTCGGGCCGATGGCACCGGACAAGCGCCGGCGCATCGCGCGCGAGACGCTGGAGATCTATGCGCCGATCGCGCAGCGTCTGGGCATCTACTTCATCCGCACCGAACTCGAGGATCTGGCGTTCGCTGCGCTGTATCCGAAACGCTATGCGGTGCTGCAGCAGTCGGTCAGCGCACAGCTGGGCGACACCAAGCGCCTGATCCGCGACGTTGAGCAGAAGCTGTCGACGACGCTGCGCGAGGAGGGCATCGGCGCCAGTGTCGTCGGCCGGCAGAAGAACATCTACAGCATCTACCAGAAGATGCGGCGCAAGAAGCTCAAGCTGCTCAAGGTCATGGACCTGCTCGGCTTCCGCGTGATCGTCTCCAAGGTCGACGACTGCTACCGCGCGCTGGGCGTGGTGCACCACGTCTACAAGCCGGTGCCGCTGGAGTTCGACGACTACATCGCCAACTCCAAGTCCAACGGTTACCAGTCGCTGCACACCGCGTGCATCGGCCCCGCGGGGCACAAGATCGAAGTGCAGATCCGCACCCGCGACATGCACCATGTCGCCGAGAGCGGCATCGCCGCGCACTGGCAGTACAAGCAGGGCGCGCGCGATGGCGCCGCGGCGCCGCAGGCGCGCGCACGGGAATGGGTCGCCGGACTGTTCGACGATTTCGGCGCCGCCAGTCCGATGGACTTCATCGAGCACGTCAAGGTCGACCTGTTCCCCGACGAGGTCTACGTGTTCACGCCCAAGGGCGACATCCGCCGGCTGCCCAAGGGCGCCACGCCGGTCGACTTCGCCTACGCCGTGCACTCGGAGCTGGGCGACCACTGCGTCGCCGCGCGCCTGGACGGCGCGCTCGAGCCGCTCAACAGCGTGCTGCACAACGGCCAGACCGTCGAGGTCATCACCGCGCGCCATGCACGTCCGAACGCGGCCTGGCTGAACTTCGTCAAGACCGCGAAGGCGCGCTCGGCGATCCGCAACTACCTGCGCCAGCAGCACGAGGATGAGGCGGTGCGGCTGGGGCGGCGCCTGCTGGAGATCGCGCTGCGCGAACTGTCGATTCCGGCCGCCGTGCTCAAGGACGAGCAGCGCCTGGCGCCGGTGCTGGCGGCGCACAAGCTCGCCGATGTCGAGGAACTGTATGTGGCCGTGGGCAGCGGTCAGCGGCTGGCGGCGCTGGTGGCGCGGCATTTCCTGCCCAAGGGCGCCAGCGATCCGCATGAGGGCCACGCCGCGCCGCTGGCCATCGAGGGCACCGAGGGGCTGGTCCTCGACTACGCGCGCTGCTGCCATCCGCTGCCCGGCGACGAGATCCGCGGCTATGTCAGCGTCGGCCGCGGCATCGTTGTCCACCGCATCGAGTGCAAGCACGCCAAGGGCCGGCCGCAGGACTGGGTGCCGCTGACCTGGTCGGAAAAGGTGCAGGGCGATTTCTTCGCCGAAGTGCGGATCAAGGCCTACAACAAGCGCGGCCTGCTGGCGAAGATCACCGCCGACATCGCCAATGCCGAATCCTCGATCGAGAACGTGCAGATGCCGGATCGCGCCGGCGGCGAGGCAGTCGAGATGCGCTTCGTCATCACCGTCAAGAGCCGCGTGCATCTGGCGCGCGTGATCCGTCGCATCCGCCGCATCGAATGGGTCGAGCGCGTCTGGCGCGCTTAGCCGGCCGACAGAGGCGGTGGTAGCCTTGCGCGTCCTCCTCACGACAGGCGCTCCATGACCCGCTCCATCATCCACACCGACCAGGCGCCCGCAGCGATCGGCACCTATTCGCAGGCCGTCGCCTGTGGCATGACCGTCTACCTGTCCGGGCAGATCCCGCTCGATCCGCAGACGATGACGCTGGTCAACGCCACGATCGAGGACGAGATCCACCAGGTGTTCCGCAACCTGCGTGCGGTGTGCACGGCGGCCGGCGGGTCGCTGG
>JBFHQK010000359.1:0-2018 GCA_041592255.1 Fontimonas sp. | reverse complement strand
GGCCAGCCAGGCCGCCGCCTGGGGCCGCGAGATCCCGCAGACGCACGGCCTCAATCTGCTGCAGATGATCGACGCCGCCGCAAGCGGACAGCTCAAGGCGCTATGGGCCTTCGGCTACGACATTCACCTGACGTTGCCAAATGCTGCCTACACCGCAAGCGCACTCGCCAATCTCGAGTTGCTGATCGTGCAGGATCTGTTCATGACGGAAACCGCCCGCGCTTTCGGCACGGTATTTCTGCCGGCGGCATCTTTTCTCGAACGTGACGGCACCTTCATGAACTCCGATCGTCGCGTGCAACGCATCCGCAAGATCGTCGCGCCACCGGGGCAGGCGCGTGCTGACCTGTGGATCATCCAGCAGCTGGCGCAACGCATGGGCCATACGACGGGCTTTGACTTCGCTGATGCCGAGGCGGTGTGGAACGAGGTGCGCAGTCTGTGGCCCGGTGGCGCCGGGCTGTCGTATCGGCGCTTGGCGCACGAGAGCCTGCACTGGCCGTGCCTCGACGAACAGCATCCGGGCACGCCGGTGCTGCATGTCGAAACCTTCGCGCAGGGTCCGCGCGCACGGCTACAGCCAATCGCGCAGATCGAGAGTCCGGAGCAATGCGACGAGGCCTATCCGTTGCTGTTGGTCACCGGCCGCCGACTGCTGCATTTCAACACCGGCTCGATGACGCAGCGCACGCGCAATGCACAGCTAGAGCCCGAGGAGTGGCTCGACATCGGCGCGGCCGATGCGCGCCGGCTGCAACTGCACGCAGGCGAGCCGGTGCGCGTGCGCAGCCGCTATGGCGAAGCGCTGCTGCCACTGCGCATTGTCGATACGCTGCGACCCGGACAGCTGTTCTGCAGCTTTCACCAGCCGCGATTGTTCGTGAACCGGCTGACCTCGGCTGTACGTGACCGCCTCACCGATGCCCCCGAGTACAAGCGCACCGCTGTCTGCATCGAGCGGCTGCCTGACGCGGCGCCGGTGGCGCCGCCGGTCGTCGTCGAGTGAGCCAAGCCGATCGCGCGTCACATCGGCGGCCGCGGCTGGACGCGCCGAAACTGCCGGATGCACCCGCTTGGCTGCAGGCGCTGCTGCGTGCCGATGCGTTCACCCACCCGGTGACCCATCTGCAGATGCTGGAGACGCACATCTCCTGGGTCATCCTGACCGGTCCCTACGCCTACAAGATCAAGAAGCCGGTGCGGCTGGACTTCCT
This sequence comes from Fontimonas sp., assembly GCA_041592255.1. Taxonomy (GTDB): domain Bacteria; phylum Pseudomonadota; class Gammaproteobacteria; order Nevskiales; family Nevskiaceae; genus Solimonas. The sequence goes on along the minus strand of JBFHQK010000359.1, from coordinate 804 downwards.
CGACTTCTCGACGCTGGCCTTGCGGCACCGTGCCTGCGCCGAGGAGTTGCGTCTGAATCGCCGATTTGCGCCACAGCTCTACGTCGATGTGGTCTCGATCCGCGGCGATGCCCTGCGGCCGTACATCGGCGACGACGGCCCACTGCTGGAATACGCGGTACGCATGCACCAGTTTGCGCAGGAAGCGCAGCTCGATCGGCGGCTTGCCCGCGGGCAGTTGCAGTCCGACGAAATGACTTCACTGGGGCGGCACCTGGCGCAGCTGCATGCGCACGCCGCGGTGGTTTCCGAAAGCGCGCCCTGGGGCCGGCCGCGACGAATACTGCAGGTCGCAATTGACAACCTCGAAGCGCTGCGGCCGGGCCTGGAGACCGCACCGGGCCGGCTGCGGCGCGAGCGCCTGCATATGTGGACCGTCCATACCCACCAACGACTGCGCGCGCTGTTCACCGCGCGCCGGCGCCATGGGCGGGTGCGCGAGCTGCACGGCGACCTGCACCTCGCCAACCTCGTCGTGCATGACGGCGAAGTCATGCCGTTCGACTGCATCGAGTTCAGCGCGGCCTTGCGCTGGATTGATGTATTCGATGACCTCGCCTTTCTGCTGATGGACCTCGACTTTCGCGGCCGGCGCGATCTGGCCTACCGCACCCTCGACGCCTATCTGGAGGTCAGCGGTGACTATGAGGGCCTGCGCGTGCTGCGCTGGTACCAGGTCTACCGCGCTCTGGTGCGTGCCAAGGTGGCGCGGCTGCGAGCGGCCCAGACCACTGGTGCGGCGGCACGCCAGCAGATGGCCCAGTG
>JBFHQK010000358.1:0-2027 GCA_041592255.1 Fontimonas sp. | reverse complement strand
CGCTGACCGAGCTGCTCAACGCCGGCATCGAGATCGAGCTGCTGACCGGTGACAGCGAGGATGCCGCCTGGGCGCTGGCGCAGCGGCTGGGCATCCGCCGCGTGCTGGCGCGGCAGACCCCGGAGCAGAAGCTGGAGCGCCTGCGCGCCCTGCAGCGGGACGGACACGTGGTGCTGGCCGTGGGTGACGGCATCAACGACGCGCCGTTTCTGGCCGCGGCCGATGTCTCGGCGGCGATGCCGCAGGGCGCGGCGCTGACCCAGGCGCGCGCCGATCTGCTGCTGGTCGGCGACTCGCTGGCCGCGTTGCCACGTGCGCGCAGCGTCGCGCAGCAGGCGCAGCTGCGCATCCGTGAGAATGTCACGTGGGCCATTGCCTATAACCTGGGCGTGCTGCCGCTGGCGATGTTCGGCGTGCTGGCGCCGTGGATGGCGGCCCTGGGCATGTCGCTGTCCTCCTTGCTGGTGGTGGTCAACGCCCTGCGGCTGCGCGCGCCCCGCGCGCCCGCCCCGGAGCCGGCGGTGCTGGCGGAGACGTTCTGATGGAAATTCTGTTTGTGCTGATTCCCCTTGGCATCGTGCTGGTGGCCGCCGCCACCGCGGCGATGATCTGGGCCGTCAACAGCGGCCAGTACGACAACCTCGACGAGCAGCAGCGCAAGGTGCCGGATTGAGTGCGTGCGTGCCGCGTAGCGCGGCACCGCATGCACTCCTTGATGCAGATCAATGGCGGCGCGATGCCAGGCGCTCACACTGCGTTCCAGATGAATCGGAGACAGCGATGAGCGACCCCGCAGTCCTGCAGTCGCTGCGCGCACGCCAAGCCGAACTTGCCGACCGCCTGGCCCGCATCCGCCGCGACCGCACGCGCGCAGACGGACCCCTGCCGCAAGATTTCGCCGACCAGGCCACCGCGCGCGAAAACGATGACGTGCTCGACCGCATCGAGCAGAGCACCGCAGACGACCTGATGCAGTTCGAGCGTGCGATCCGGCATGCCGAGGCCGGCGAGTACGGCGTCTGCGAACGCTGCGGCGGCGGGATTTCCGCGGCGCGGCTGCAGGCCCTGCCGCAGGCGACCACCTGCGCCGACTGCGCCGGCCGAGCCGCCGGCACCCGACACTGAGGCCGAGCATGCGCTACCAGACGGTCCGCGACATCCTGGATTTCGTCCGCGACTTCCACGCCCGTGCCAGCCGCCTGTTTGAGAGTGCGGCGGGCGGTGCGCAGCAGCAGAAGGCACGCTGGCTGCTCGACTGGCTGGCTGAGCACGAGCGCCGCTTTGCGCAGTCGATGACCGAGTTCGAGCAGGCGCCGGAGAACGCGCCGATGCTGCGCGAGTGGCTGCAGTATGCGCCGGAGCTGGAGCGCATTCCGCTCGAGTTGCCGCGATTCAAGTCCGACATGACGGTCGATGACGCGGTCAGCCTGGCGTTCGCTTTCGACGATTATCTGGTCCAGCTCTACCAGGCGGTGCTGACGACCTGCGGTTCGCGCGAGATCTGCGATCTGTTCAAGACGCTGCTCGACCAGGAACGCGCCGAAGAGCGCAGCATCGCGCGCAATCTCGCGCAGCTGCAGGATCTCTGATGATCGAGCTCACCGTGCCAGCCCTGTTTGCCACCGGGCTTGCCGCGAGTCCGCATTGCGGGCTGATGTGCGGTGCGCTGCAGGTGTCGATGCTGCAGACGCGCGGCACGCTGCCGGTGTCGCGCGCGCTGCTGCTGCTGCACGCCGGCCGGGTCAGCGGCTATGCGCTGCTCGGGGTGACGGCGGGCGGTGTCGGGCAGTGGCTGTTGCGCGGCCTGCCGGCTGCGGAGTGGGGCCGCTGGATCCAGTTGGCGGCGGCGGCGCTGCTGATCGGTCTGGGCCTCTACCAGTATCGCCGCGACGCGCGGCCGCGCGCAGCGGCCTGCCATCCGCCGAGGCTGTCGCCGCAATTCGTGCGCGTGCCGGCGCAGCTGCGCCTGTTCGCGCAAGGGCTGATCTGGGCGGCGATGCCCTGTGGACTGCTGTATGCGGTGCTGG
>JBFHQK010000357.1:0-2044 GCA_041592255.1 Fontimonas sp. | reverse complement strand
CGCCCCATTCGCTTTCGCAGGCGAAGACCTTGAGCGCGGCCGAAGCGGGAACAGCCGCCAACGCGAAAGCGCCGGCGGCCAGAGTGGCGAGGAGTCGTTTCATGGTCGTGCCTCCTCAGAACTGATGGGCCGGGTGCGAGCCCAGGCTGAAGATGTACTGCACGAAAACCTGGTGGTCGGTCTCGCCGCCGGGGCGCGACTCGTCGCGGTTGAACTGCAGGCGCAGGCGCGAGAACTCGCTGTTGGAGAAGTCGACCATCGCCGACCAGCGCTGCGGATCGGTGCCGTCGTCGGCCAGGCGTGCGAGCGATGTGTCGGCGACCGGGTTGGCAACGGCGTTGTCCGCGCTCAGGCGGTCATAGCGCAGGCCGGCGCGCCAGCGCGGCATGAACTGATAGACACCCTGCAGGTACCAGCCGAGCTGGGTGCCATCGTAGGCGCTCTCAACATTGCTGCTCGGGGCGCTGCCGTCGGGGTCGTGCACGACTGTGCCGCTTTCGCTGCGCCGCATGACTTCGGCCTGCAGCACGAGATTGCGCTGCGCGGGGTTGCGCTGCGGCGCCCACTTGTAGACGAGGTCGAGGCCGTTGATGCGGCTGTCGCCGGTGAAGCCGGTTTCGATGTCCTCGCCGCTGCGCCGGTCCTGCGCATTGCCATCGTAGTGCCACAGCCCGGCGCGCCAGGCGCCGCCGCTGCCGATGTCGCCACCGGCGTGGACGAACGCGGTCCAGGCCTCGATGCCGGAGCGGTCTTCGCCGCCGGCGGGAAAGGCCGCGCCGCGCAGCGCTTCGGCGCCGGCTTCGAGGAACAGTGCGGTCGGCGCCACCCAGCGCAGCTGCACGCCGTCGTCCGCCAGGTTGCCGCCCAGCAGCGCGCGGTAGGCCAGCGGCGCGTCGGTGAAATCCCAGGCGTGCGGATGCTGGCGGTTGAGATAGCCGATGTCGGAGTAGAAGCGGCCGGCCTTGGCGGCGAGCCCGTAGGGCAGCGCCAGGGTGTCGATGTAGGCCTCCTCGAGCGCAACCACGGTGTCGCCGTCCTCGTTTTCGAGCGCGACCGTGACCCAGCCGTGGAGCTGGTCGTCGATGTTGGCTTCGATCACCAGCTCGCTTTCGCCGATCGAGAAGCCGGCCGGCGCGAATTCGGTTTCCGGGCCGAGCACGACGCCCGGCACCTCGGCTTCGGCGTCGCTGCGGTAGTGCGCGTAGCGGCCGTCGAGAATCAGGCTGATCTTGGGGTTGAAGCCGCGGCCCGCAGGGGTCTGGGCGTGAACGGCGGGGGACAGCAGCGCGGCGGACAGGGCGCCGAACGTGATAACGGAAATACGTTGCATGGAAAACCTCGCATGAAGACATGAACGACGGCCTGGCGCGGGCGACGCGACCGGGCAACGACAGCTCGATTCAGGCGAGGGCGGCGGGCGGGCCGCGGATGCGAGGGTGAGCGGGACGCCGGTGCGGCAGCGCCGGCGCGGGGCGGCTAGCGGGTGCTTCGCCGTGGAGGGCCGGCGGCGGTGCGGCTGTCTTGGCGGCGGGCAGGCCGTCGTCGAGCCCCGGTGCGTGCAGGCAGATCTGGCAGCTGAGATCGATCGTCAGCGCCGGATGCGTGGCGGCATGCGCCACCACCAGCCACTGGCTGAAGACCAGGGCCAGCATGAACAGCCAGTGGCGGGGTGCGAATCTGCGCATCGCGCCGATTGTAGCCACGCGCGGCGCGGACGTCGCGGGAGTGGATCAGGCGCGCGCGCGGCCGCTGGGCGCGCCGTTCGCGTCGATCAGGTTGTGGCCCGCCAGCCAGGTGTGCGCGTCGGCGGCGTCGTGGGCAAACCACGCCGCCGCGCTGCCGAGGACGAAGTTGTAACCCCATTCGTCCGTTGCCTTTCTGTCGAGCGCCCGTGTATGTCTCAGATTCATAAGGCCTGACCCGCTCGCCGGTATTCCCGGTACCGTTGGCGGGCAACTTCGCCGTTGCCGGCTTGCGCAAGGGCTTCACCAGACCGACGTAGCCCGTCGTATCGGCGTGCGTAAGGAGGCGATCATGAAGTGGG
>JBFHQK010000356.1:0-2065 GCA_041592255.1 Fontimonas sp. | reverse complement strand
GACTACGCCGAGGACTCCGACTGCGAGTGCGACATGAACGTGGTCATGAACGAGGCCGGCCAGTTCATCGAGGTGCAGGGCACCGCCGAGGGGCACGCCTTCCGCCGCGAGGAACTCAATGCGCTGCTCGACCTCGCCGGCGGCGGTATCCGCGAGCTGATCGAAGCGCAGCGGCAGGCGCTCGCCGGCTGAGCGGAGTGAAGCCGGTGCGCGACGTCGTCCTCGCCAGCCGCAACGCGAAGAAGCTGGCGGAGATGCAGGCGCTGCTGGCGCCGCTGGACCTGCGTCTGCGCCTGGTCGCCGAGTTTGCCGACGATGCCGCCGAGGAGACAGCGCCGAGCTTCGTCGAGAACGCGCTGCTCAAGGCCCGTCACGCCGCGCGCGTCTCGGGACTGCCGGCGATGGCCGACGACTCGGGCATCGAAGTCGACGCGCTGCAGGGGCGCCCGGGCGTGCGCTCGGCGCGCTATGCCGGTGACGGGGCCAGCGATGCCGACAACAACGCGCGCCTGCTGTACGAGCTCGCCGGCGTGCCGCAGGCGCAGCGCGGCGCCCGCTTCGTCTGTGTGATGGTGGCGCTGCGCCACGCCGACGATCCGGTGCCGCTGATCGCCCAGGGGCTGTGGCGCGGCCGCGTTCTCGATGCTCCGCGCGGCGCCAACGGCTTCGGCTACGACCCGCTGTTCTGGGTGCCGGAACACGGCTGCAGTTCGGCCGAGCTCGATCCGGCGGTGAAGAACCGCATCTCGCACCGGGCGCAGGCCGTTGCGGCGCTGCTGGCGCAGCTTCGTGAGACGTGAGAGGTGAGGCGTGAGGCCTGAGGCGGAACCGATTCCGTTGGCGCTCTACCTGCACTTCCCGTGGTGCGTGCGCAAGTGCCCGTACTGCGACTTCAACTCGCATCCGCTGCGCGGCGAGGTGCCGGAAGACGCCTACCTCGACGCGCTGCTGCGCGATCTGGATTTCGAGCTGCGCGACGCGCCGGCGGCGGCCCTGGCGTCGCGGCCGCTGGTGTCGATCTTCATGGGCGGCGGCACGCCGAGTCTGTTCAGCGACCGCAGCATCGGCCGCCTGCTCGACACGCTGTGCCGGCGGCTGCGCTTTGCCGCCGACATCGAGATCACGCTGGAGGCCAATCCGGGCACGGCCGAGGCCGGTCACTTCGCCGGCTACCGCGCCGCCGGCGACAACCGCCTGTCGATGGGCGTGCAGAGTCTCGACGACGCCCAGCTCCGGCGCCTGGGGCGCATTCACGATCGCGCCGAGGTGCTGCGGGCCTACCGCCAGGCCCGCGCGGCGGGTTTCGACAACCTCAATCTGGACCTGATGTACGCGCTGCCGGAGCAATCGCCGGCGGCGGCGGCCGAGGATCTGCGCGCCCTGATCGCGCTCGAACCGGAGCACGTGTCCTATTACCAGCTGACGCTCGAACCCAACACCGAGTTCGCTCGCCGTCCGCCGCCGGTGCCCGACGACGACACCGCGTGGGCGATGCAGGCGCAGGGCCAGGCGCTGCTGGCCGCGGCCGGCTACGCCCAGTACGAGGTGTCCGCTTACGCCCGCGCGGGCCGGCAGTCGCGCCACAACCGCAACTACTGGGAGTTCGGCGATTACCTCGGCATCGGCGCCGGCGCGCATGGCAAGTGCACCGATGCGGCCACGCAGGCGGTGACCCGGCGCGCGCGCCACAAGCATCCGAAGACCTACCTCGAGCACGCCGGCAGCGCCGCAGCGATCCAGCAGGCGTGCGCGGTGCCGGTGGCGGAGCTGCCGTTCGAGTTCCTGATGAACGCGCTGCGGCTGCGGGAAGGATTCGACCGGGCGACGTTTGCCGTGCGCACCGGCCTGGACTGGGATGAGCGCATCCCCGGGCTGGCGGAGGCGCGCCGCCGCGGCCTGCTCGACGAAGCGCACGGGCAGGTGCGCGCCAGCGAGCTGGGCTGGCGCCACTTGAACGGCCTGCTGCAGCTGTTTCTTGAAACCTGAGCCACGGCGGCTGACACTGCGCCGGCGATGCCTGATACCGCCACCGTCACCTGCCCGGCCTGCTGGCAGCCGATCGAGT
>JBFHQK010000355.1:0-2093 GCA_041592255.1 Fontimonas sp. | reverse complement strand
TCGGCCGACAGCACGCGGCTGACGTCGAGGATGATGACGAAGCGGCCGTCGACGTTGCCCATGCCGCGGATGAAATCGGTGCGCACATGGGTGCCGAAGGCCGGGGGCGGGGCGATGTCTTCGGGCGCGATCTCGATCACTGCGCTGACGGCGTCGACGACGATGCCCATGACCTGCAGCCCGTCATCGTCGGGGACCTCGACGATGACGACGCAGGTGCGCTTGGTGGTGGCGCTGGAGTCGCGGCCGAAGCGCGCGCACAGGTCGACGACGGGGACGACGACGCCACGCAGGTTGATCACGCCGCGCAGGCAGTCCGGCATCATTGGGACCGGCGTCGCGCCGCCATACTCGATGATTTCCCGGATGCCGAGAATGTCGAGCGCATACATCTCGCTGCCGAGCTGGAAGGTCAGATACTGGTTGTGTTCGCCGCTGCCGATGCCCGGCCTGTCGGTTGCGTGTTCCATGGCGGCCCCTCAGAACTGCACGAATTCGACGTCGGCGTTTGCCGGTGTGGTCGCGGCCGCTGTGCTGCGCGTCGTGCGCACCGTTGGCCGCGTCTTGGCTGCCGCCGGCGGGGTGTGCGCGTGACGGACCGCCGCGGTATCGGCTTCGCCGGTGCGGAAGAACGCCATCAGCGACTGCAGCTGCTGGGCCTGCCCGCTCATCTCCTCGGCCGTTGCCGCAAGCTCCTCGGAGGCAGCCGCGCCCTGCTGCGTGGTCTGATTGAGCTGCGACATCGCGGTGTTGATCTGGGTGACGCCGGACGACTGCTCGGTCGATGCCGCGGCGATCTCCTGCACCAGGCCGGAGGTCTTCTTGATGGCCGGCACCAGCTCGTCGAGCAGCTTTCCGGCGCGTTCCGCGAGCGAGACGCTGCCCTTGGCGACTTCGCCGATCTCCTGCGCCGCCACCTGGCTGCGCTCGGCGAGCTTGCGCACTTCGGCGGCGACCACGGCAAAGCCCTTGCCGTGCTCGCCGGCCCGCGCGGCTTCGATGGCCGCGTTGAGCGCCAGCAGATTGGTCTGGTAGGCGATGTCATCGATGATGCCGATCTTCTCGGCAATGCTCTTCATCGCCGTGACGGTGTCACGCACCGCCTCGCCTCCTTCGCCGGCCTCGTGGGCGGCGCGCGAGGCAATGCCGTCGGTCTGGCGCGCGTTCTCGTTGTTCTGCGTCACCGAGGCCGACATCTGTTCGATGGCGGAGCTGGTCTGCTCGACGCTGGCCGCCTGCTCGCTGGTGCTCTGGCTGAGCGACTGTGCAGTCGAGCTGACCTGCTCCGAGGCACTCGACAGCGTCGATGCCGCGCCGCGGACTTCAGAGATGATTTGCGCGAGCTTTTCGATCATGTTCTTCATCGCCGCCAGCAGCTGGCCGGTTTCGTCGCGGCTCGACACACTGATCTGCGTGGCGAGATCGCCTTCGGCCAGGCGCTGCGCCGCCCGCACCGCTTCGGCCAGCGGCCGCGTCACCGAGCGCGTGATCCAGAACGCCACGGCGAACCCGAGCACCGCAGCGGCCAGCGCCAGCGTGAACAGCAGCTGGCGCGCGGCGGTGTAAGTCGTCGCCGCCGCCTTGCCGGCGGCGTCCATCTCCTCGCCCATGAACGCCAGCAGATCATTGACCGCGGTGAAGTAGGTCCGCATCCGCGTGCCGACCTCGCCGCGCAGCAGCGGGCGTGCCTCGCTGGCGCGGCCGCCGAGCACGAGTTTGATGATCTGGTCCTGGCCGTCGATGTAGGCGCCGCGCGCGTCCAGCACCTTGCCCAGCAGCTCCTTGCCGCGTTCGCTGGTGATCAGGGTATTCAGGCGCTCGATGCGGTCCTTGATCGTCTGCCGCGCCCGCTGGATCCGTTCGATCTCGGCAGCGATCTCGTCGCGCCGTTCCGTCAGCAGCATGTCGCGCATCGCGTTGGCGATGAGATTGACGTTGTCGATGATGTCGTTGGCCGCCACCGTACTCGGATAGCGCGCGTTGACCATGGTGCCGACTTCATGGTTAAGGTCGGAAAGCCGCATGACACCGAGCGCGGCTACGCCGCATAACAGCGCAATCACCAGGCTGAAGCCGACGGTCAGGCGCATGCC
>JBFHQK010000354.1:0-2103 GCA_041592255.1 Fontimonas sp. | reverse complement strand
GCGTATGACAGCGAAGGGGTGGCGACCTGCGACCGCACGCTGGTCGACGCCGGGGTGCTCAAGGGCTGGCTGCTCGGCAGCTATTCGGCGCGCAAGCTCGGGCTGCAGACCACGGGCAATGCCGGCGGCGTGTTCAATCTGCTGGTCCGGCCCGGCGCCGACGACTTCGACGGGCTGCTGCGCCGGATGGGCAGCGGCCTGCTGGTGACCGAACTCCTGGGGCAGGGGGTGAACCTCGTCACCGGCGATTATTCACGCGGCGCCGCCGGCTTCTGGGTCGAGAACGGCGAGATCGCCTATCCGGTCGAGGAGCTGACCATCGCCGGCAGCCTCGCCGACATGTACAAGGGCGTGGTCGCGGTCGGCGCCGACGTCGATGCGCTCGCCAACGTGCGCACCGGCTCGGTGCTGCTGGAACGCATGACCATCGCCGGCCACTGAGCCGCGGCGCTCACAGCGCCTTGCGGAACTGCACGATCCTCCAGATCTCGTCGAAGCCGATGCGCTGCCAGTAGGCCTGCGCTTCGGCGTCATCGAGCTCGGAGTCGGTGGCCATTGCGCTGCAGCCGGATTCGCGGAACCAATCGGCTGCGCGCGCCATCAGCGCCGCGCCAATGCCCTGCCGGCGCCGGTTGGGCGTCACGAACAGCCCTTCGATGTAGCCCACCGGGCTGCCATCGCAGCCGTCGACGAGGTTGCGCAGCGACACTTCGATGAAGCCGAGCAGCTTGTCGTCGGCGGATGCGGCCACGAAGCAGGCCTGGTCGGCGGAGCTGTGGATCACCTCCATCTCGTGTTCGTGCTGCGCCGGGTCGAGATCGGTGTACAGCGAGTTGCGCAGCCGCTTCCACTGCGCAAACAGGTCCGGGGTGACGACCCGCAGATGCACGTGGGTGCTCATGGTCCGTCGGTCTCCGCCGCCATCGGGGGGTGATCCAGCATACCCATGATCGCCGGTGCGAGGCGAGCCGCGGGGGATCACAGCCACAGCAGCGCGCCCAGTGCCAGGCCGGCCAGCACCGTGGCGAAGGCGGCGCCGACCGTGCGCGCCATCGGCGCACCGCCGATGATCGCCACCGCGCCGAGCTTGAACAGCAGATTGGCGGCGTAGGCGACGCAGATGGCGATGATCGCAGTGGCGGCCGAGGCGCGGTTCTGCTGGTGGAGTTGCATCGCCGACAGACTGATCGCGTCGACATCGGTCAGGCCCGAGAACCCGGCGACCGCGAACAGGCCCGCCGAGCCGAGCCAGTCGTTGGCGCCGGCGGTGATCAGCAGCACCAGCGAAAACAGCAGTGCGAACGAGAAGGCACTGCGCAGATCGGCGGGGTTCTTCATCTCCAGCGCCGCCGTCGTCGGCTGCGGCGGCAGCCGCCGCCAGGATCGCAGCGGCAGGATGGCGCCGCAGGCCAGCGCAGTGGCCAGGATCGGTGCCAGCACGCGCAGCAGCTGCGGCGCCGCGGCTGCGGCAATCAGCGCCAGCCGCAGCAGCACGGTGAGATTGGCCAGCGCCACGATCAGTGCGGCCACCGGTGGCGACACCACGCCGGCGCGGGCGTGACGCGAGAACGCCAGCGTGGTCGCGGTGCTGGAGACCGCACCGCCGAGCAGGCCCAGCGCCGCCACCGCGTGCTGGTGATCGAGCAGCTTGAGTGCGGCGTAGCCGGCCAGGCTCAGCCCGGAGATCAGCACCACCAGCAGGCCGATGCGAAACGGGTTGATCGCCTGCCAGGGGCCATAGGCCTGGTCGGGAAGCAGCGGCAGCAGCAGGAAGGCCACTGCGGCCAGCTGCAGGATCGCGCGCATCTCGGGTGCGGAGATGCGGTGCGAAAAGCCATGCAGTTCCGGCTTGAAGTACAGCAGCAGCGTCGCCGTCACCGCGACCGACACCGCCAGTTCGGTCGGGCCATACCAGCTCAGCGCGCCGAGCAGGTAGCACAACAGCAGCGCCGCATTGGTGGTCGTGCCCGGTTGCTGCGCGCGCTTGGGGTCGTGCAGGTAGGCGGTGACCGCCAGCGCGGCCACTGCCAGCAGCACCGCCCCGATCAGCCATGCAGTCCCGGTGCGCTCGCCGATCAGCGCCGCGGTGGTGCCGGCGAGCGC
>JBFHQK010000353.1:0-2146 GCA_041592255.1 Fontimonas sp. | reverse complement strand
CGTCTCGCCCTCGATCTCGCCGGCGAAATCGGTGCCGCGCACGCCGATCGTCACCGTCGGCAGCTGCGCGCGGTAGTCGTCACGGTTGCGCAGCGCGATCAGCCCGGACACCAGCCGGAACACGCCCCTGCTGATCCGCGCGGCGAAGGCGCCGGCCGATTCGGCAAACCGGTACTCCGCCAGCTCGAACTCCGATTCAGGGCCCAGCTGCAGGCGACCGCCGTCGCTGAAGCGGATATCGACATGCGCACGCTCGCCGGTGGTGATGCGCTCGCCGGCAAAAATCGCATCGCCGCGCTGCAGTGGCCGCGACGCTGCGGCCGCCTGCGCACTGACCACGCCCGCCACCGCGATCACCTCGCCCGGCGGATCGGCGGCAGCCGCCGGCCGTGCGCTGGCCAGCGCAAGCAACAGCGCAGGCATGAACAAGCCTGCAAGAACCGACCGCCGCAACGACATCCGCTGAGTCATGTCGGGCGCTCCTGTGGACAACAGGCGGCGGCGCTATACGCCGCCGCGCAGACAGTACGCCCATCCTCGCGCGGCGCCAAGCCGCCGCGTTCAGCCGCCGCGGCCCTGCTTGACCTGCACCACCTGCTGCACCGTCGGCCGGTTGGTCCAGTGGATCGGCGCGACCTTGTAGAAACTGATCGCGGTGTGTTCGACCGCGTCGTAGTCCTCGACCACCGCGCCGCTCTTGCCGGCGTGGTTGGCCAGCTGCGAGCCGTCCCAGTGGTCGCGGTTGGCGATGCCGCCGAGCGCGCCCAGGGCGCTGTTGAGCGCGGCGCGCACCGCGCTGCGGCAGTCCGCGACGCTGCCGCTGCCGGCGCACTTGAGCGCGCGGTACGGCGTGTGTGCCGGCGTGTTCAGCGCCATCTCCAGCACGCGCTTGTGCATCTGGAACCAGCCGTACTGGAACGCCGAACCCTGCTGGCGGGGCGCGTCGTACTCGCCCTGCAGCACCGGGATGCCGGCGTCGGCCAGCGCCGTGACCTGCGGGATGAGGGTCCGGTGCAGTTGCGGATACCACGCGTCCATCAGCACGACCGCGGCGCGCTGATCGTAGATCCCGTCCTGGTCGCGGTCGCGGCGGTAGCCGCCCAGGCGCACGCCGTTGGGCGCGCCGGCGCCGATCCACGCCTCGGAACCGGCATCGAGCCAGGCCTGCATCAGCTCGACCGCCACCTGCTCGTCAGCGCTCAGCGGCCCGGCACGCAGCAGCGCCAGCAGCGCCGGCAGCACCTCCTGCGCGCGCAGATCGACGAATGCCGCATCGGCCGCGATCTCGGTCATGGTCGCGATGTCGTGCCGGCGGCCGCTGGCTTCGAAGGCCTGCAGGCGCCGCAGCAGCAGGTCGGCGCGGTGGGTCGGCCCGTAGGAGCCGTTGGCGTCGGCCGCCCACCAGTCCTTGGCCGGCGCATTGTTCCAGCTGTGAATCATCCCGCTCGGCGGGTTGACGACCTGCGGATGCGCGGCCAGCGGCAGGTAGCCCTGCCATTCGAAGTAGCCCTGCAGCGGATCGCCCTGCGCGACCGGCGTCGCCAGATTCGGATACGCGGTGTCGCCGCCGTAGGTGTCGAAGAAGCCGGCCGGCAGGGTCTGCATCGCGCGCCACTCGAAGCGGCCGTCGCCCCACACCGGCAGCTCCGGATGCGCCTGCGCATGGCGCTGCGGGAACAGGCCGCTGTGGATGTAGCCGACGTCATGCTGATCGACGTAGAGCCAGTTGAAGGTGCCGGTGACGCTGTTGAACACGCGCTGGAAGCTGCGCGCGTCCTTGACCGTGCGTGTGGTCGCCAGCGCGAACGGCGGCGCCGTCTCCAGCTCGCCGAAGAAGGTCGAGCGCTGGATCGACAGCGCCACCGGCGCGCCGTCGACGGTGGCGGTCGCGAACACCGGACCGTAATGCGTGCGCAGGATGTAGCGCGCGACCGCCTCGGGCATCGGGCTGCCGCCGGAGGCGCCGCTGGCCACGGTCGGATTCGCATCCCAGCGGTCGACGCGGCGGTACAGGCGCCGGCACTGCGCGCCGCTGCCGTCGCCGGCATCGAACAGATAGCCGTCGGCATCGGGGAAGCCGTCGCCGTCGCCGTCGTCGCGCGCGGCGGCCGAGCCGTCGCGGTTGCACAGCCGCGAGACGCGGATG
>JBFHQK010000352.1:0-2168 GCA_041592255.1 Fontimonas sp. | reverse complement strand
GGCCCGGCAGCACCTCGCCGCCACGCTGTTCATGCTCCGCCCGCTGCGGCATGCTCGGCGCATGCCCGACATTCCTTTCGCTGACCGCGCGCCCGCGTCCGCACGCGACGCCGCGTGCACGCGCATCTGGGCCGTCGTCGCGCGCATTCCCCCTGGCTGTGTGGCCACCTACGGCCAGGTCGCCGCACTGGCCGGCCTGGGCCGGCGGGCGCGGTTCACCGGTCAGGCGCTGCACCGCGCGCCGGCAACGATGGCCCTGCCCTGGCATCGTGTGATCAACGCGCAGGGCCGGATTGCGCTGCCGCCCGACAGCGCCGCACACGCCGAGCAGCGCCGCCGCCTCGAAGCCGAAGGCGTGGTCCTGCGCAACGGCCGGGTCGACCTGTCGCGCCACCGCTGGCAGCCGCACCGCGCCGCACCGGTGCTCGATTGAGGGTCGTCGCCAGCAGTGTACGTGTGCAGTAACTTCCCCTAGGATGCATCGGTGCGCAAGCGGCGGCGGGCTCCGCGCGGGGCGGATCCGGCGGTGCCGCTCGTCCGCTGTTGCCGCGCTTAGGTCCCCCGGCCGTGCGCGATGCGGCGGGCGTATGCGAGAAAGAGGTTTGCATCGATTTCGCCATGGCCATGCACCCCTATCACCTGGCGCTGCGCATCAAGGCGCGCCTCGAACACACCAAGCGCTACCACGACGCCGATCCCACGCACTTCCGCGATCTCGACACCTTGATCACGCTGATCGGTGTCGGGCTGGGGCTGACGCCGTATGTGGTCGACCCGGAGAATCTGGTGATGGGCATCGCCAGTGTCGTCGGCGGCGCGAGCGCGGGTTATCTGGCGACGCTGGTGCGCCGGCTGCGGGTGCGGGAGCGACGCAAGCTGCTGCTGGCGCCCGCGCTCTCCGAGATCGAGGCCCTGGAGCTCGAGCATCCGCAGGTGCTGCGCACGCTGGCCTCGCGCCTGGGCAACCGCGTCAGCTACAACAAGCGGCTGGCCACCGAGCTGTCACGCTACCACGAGCTGCTGCGCGATCCCGACCGCTACTGGCGGCTGCTCGCGGCGCTGCTGCGGCGGCTCGAACTCACCGAGCCGGCGCCGGCGCTCGCGACCTGAAGTAGCGGGTCTCGACGGCGCGGGCCTTCTCGCCCTGCGGCGAGACGTTCCATGCGGTGATCACCAGCGCATCCTCATTGAGCAGCTCGATGTCGGTGCGCCAGCCCCATTGCAGTCCGCCATGGGGCGCTTCGTACTGCCCCAGCGCCAGGAACGGGCCGTTGCCGCCGCCGGTGGCCAGCATGATCGCAGTGCCCATGTGGAAGCTGTCGATCCACGCCATCTCGAAGCGGTTGCGCTTGACGTGGTAGCCATAGATCGCCAGGCCCTGCAGCGACTTGCCGCCGAGCGCGCCTTCGTATTCGTGCAGCGCGAAGCGCCCGCCCAGCACCAGCCGGATCGAGCCGCGCATCGGTGACTCGTCGCCGAGCACCCCGGGCTCGAACCACACCCGTGTCGACCCTTCCCAGTGGCCGGCCAGCCGCGCCAGCTCGTAATGCGGACCCAGATCGAGCGATTCGGCCAGCTGCTCGTCAGTCATGATCGGTCTCCTCCCTCATGGCCACACCAAGCCCGTCAGCAGCAGCAGACCCAGCCACACCAGCGTCAGCCAGGACGCGGCCGCGGGCTGGATGCGCCGCCATGCGCCCCACGCGTGCACCAGCACCAGCAGCGTGAAGGCCGCGGCGCAGATCAATAGAACGAGCGGCTGCCACGGCGGTTGCGCCGCCGCTATCCACGCCGCGGCGGCGAGTCCGCACAGCAGCGCGCCCAGACAGCGGCCGAAGTAGGTGGCGAGCTGGGGTTCCTCGGGGATCCGCCAGCGCAGCCAGCGGGCCCAGCGCAGCGGCGCCAGCAGCAAGGGCAGCCCCAGCCCCGCCACGCCGGCGAGGGCCAGGAGCCGCAGCAACAGCTCCGCGTGCTGATTGAAGATCCCGACCATCACTGGCCTTCCCTGATCTCATCGCCTGATTCTCGGCCCAGACGCACGCCAATGCCAGCCGCCGGCGCGCGTCAGTACCTTTCCGCTCAGTCTGTGCCGGCGCCAACCTGTGACGCATGCGAATCCGCGCAGATGAAAAAACCCCGCCGGCAGCGGCCGTCGGGGCGGGTCACAG
>JBFHQK010000351.1:0-2298 GCA_041592255.1 Fontimonas sp. | reverse complement strand
CTCGGACGCCGCCACCACCCTGGTCGCGCTCAACCGCCTGTGGAATCTCGGCTTCACCACCGACGAGCTGGCGGAGATCGGTCTGAGCCTGGGCGCCGACGTGCCGGTGTTCGTGCGCGGACAGGCGGCCTGGGCCGAGGGCGTGGGCGAACGCCTGACCCCGGTGCAACTGCCCGAGCCGTGGTACGCGGTCGTCACGCCGCCCGTGGCGGTCAGCACCGCGGAGATCTTCGGCGCGGCGGAGCTTCAACGCGACTGCGCGCCGGTGGCGCTGGCGGACTTTCTCGCCGGCACCACCGGTAACGTCTGCGAACCGGTGACCTGCGCGCGCCACCCGCCGGTGGCCGAAGCGCTGCGCTGGCTGGGCGGCTTTGGCGCCGCACGCATGTCGGGCACCGGCGCGTCGGTGTTTCTGGCCCGCGACACGCGGGCGCAGGCCGCACAGATCATTGACCAGCTGCCGACGGGCTGGCGCGGCTTTGTCGCCCGCGGGCTCAACCGCTCGCCGCTGCGGGACGCGGCCGCGCGCTGAATCTCGCACATGCCTGCGGCGCGCGCGGAGTTACTCCCTTATAATGCGCGCCCCGTGAAGCATGGGCTTCTGTTGGGGCGTCGCCAAGTGGTAAGGCAGCGGGTTTTGATCCCGCCATTCGGTGGTTCGAATCCATCCGCCCCAGCCAACTTCTCGCTGACCGGGAGCTGACGCAGCCGCAGCCCGCACCGATGGGGCGCTGCGCGCAGCGCCGGCGCGAATCCGTCACTGATCAAAGAGTTGCACCCGTACGACTGACAAGGCAGCCCATGTCCGACTCGAAGCTGATGCTGTTTTCCGGGAACGCCAATCCCAGGCTGTCGCGCGACATCGCCGCCTATCTCAAGACGTCGCTCGGCCAGGCCGTCGTCGGCAAGTTCTCCGACGGCGAGATCCAGATCGAGATCCTCGAGAACGTGCGCGGCAAGGACGTGTTCGTCGTCCAGCCCACCTGCGAGCCGACCAACGACAACGTGATGGAGCTGCTGCTGATGCTCGACGCGCTCAAGCGCGCCTCGGCCAGCCGCGTCACCGCCGTGATTCCTTATTTTGGCTACGCACGCCAGGACCGGCGCCCGCGCTCGACGCGCGTGCCGATCTCGGCCAAGGTGGTGGCCGACATGATCGGCGAGTGTGGCGCCGACCGCGTGCTCACCGTCGACCTGCACGCCGATCAGATCCAGGGCTTCTTCGACATCCCGGTCGACAACGTCTATGCCTCGCCGGTGCTGCTGGGCGAGATCTGGCGGCAGAAATACGAAAACCTGATTGTGGTCGCGCCGGATGTCGGCGGCGTGGTCCGCGCCCGCGCCGTTGCCAAGCGCCTCGACGACGCTGACCTGGCGATCATCGACAAGCGGCGTCCCAAGCCCAATGAATCGCGGGTCATGAACATCATCGGCGACGTCGAGGGCCGCACCTGCGTGCTCGTCGACGACCTCGTCGACACCGCCGGCACGCTGTGCAAGGCCGCCGCCGCGCTCAAGGAAGAAGGCGCGATCAAGGTCGTGGCCTACGTCACCCACCCGGTGCTGTCCGGCCCGGCGATCAAGAACATCTCCAACTCCGAACTCGACCAGCTGGTCGTCACCGACAGCATCCCGCTGACGGCGGCGGCGGCCGCCTGCCCGAAGATCCGCCAGCTCTCGATCGGCGGCCTGCTCGCCGAGACCATCCGCCGCATCTCGGCCGAAGAGTCGGTCAGCTCGCTGTACGTCGACTAGGACAAGCCCGCCCGCACCCGCGGCAGCGGACCGGACCCGCCGTGGATGCCGGCCCGCTCCAACCGGAGCGGGCGCTCCTGTATAATCCGCGCCCCCATCGCCTGGTCGCGGGCGATGGTTTTCCTTTTTTGGAGCGTTCAATGAAAGACAATTTCGTGGTTACCGCCGAGAACCGCGCGGACCAGGGCAAGGGTGCGAGCCGCCGCCTGCGTCGCGAGGGCAAGGTCCCGGCCATCATTTACGGCGGCACCGAAGCGCCGCTGGCCATCAGCGTGTCGGCCAATGAGATGGGCAAGCATCTGAAGGTCGAGGCGTTCTACTCGCACCTGCTGACGCTCAACCTCGCCGGCAGCAGCCAGCAGGTCGTGCTCAAGGATCTGCAGCGCCATCCGGTCACCGGATACGCGACGCATGTCGACTTCCAGCGCGTGCTCGCCGACAAGGCGCTGCGCATGCACGTGCCGCTGCACTTCAAGGGCGCCGACATCGCGCCGGGCGTGAAGACCGGCGGCGGCATCGTCGAGCATCACCTCAACCAGGTTG
>JBFHQK010000350.1:0-2312 GCA_041592255.1 Fontimonas sp. | reverse complement strand
GCCGTCGGCATCAGTGCGATATCGGTGCGGCCGGCGGCGACGCGCGCGCTCCAGCCGATCTGCCAGCCGGCGGCTTCGAGACGGTCCAGCCAGGCATTGAGCAGCGCGTCGGCGTAGGCGCGGCCGAAGCGCGAGCGCGTGCGGCGCTGGTCGGTCCACACCATCCAGCTGTCGTCGGCGCCCTCGCACAGGCGCAGCAGGAAGTCGCCGCGCTCGTCCTGGCTCAGGAACAGGCCGCGCAGTCCGGCGCCGCCGCGCCGGCTCAACAGCACGCTGGCGAGCAGCGTTTCGTGATCTTCGATCCACTCGCTCAGTACCGCGTGCGAGGCCATGCCGGGGAGATAGGTCGTGTCGCTCATGACCGGGTTTTCGGACGCGCGGCGCGCTTTCTGAGCCGGTGATTGCCGACCGCGCGTGTAGGAAAACGCCGCGTGTGGCGTCGGATCCTCGCTCATCAGACCTGCAGCTGCCCCTGGGCGATGCGCACCGCGTGGCCGCCGACGCGCACCGCGCTCACCGTCCCGCCGACGCGCTCGGCGCTGATGTGCAGCTGGCTCGGGCGCCCCATTTCCAGGCCCTGGCGGATCACCCACTCCAGCCGGCCCTCGACGATCGGCGACTCGCTGGCGAGCGCACCGGCCAGCGCGGCGGCAGCGGAGCCGGTGGCCGGGTCCTCGGCGATGCCCGCCGCCGGCGCGAACATGCGCGCGCGCAACTCGCCTTCGTAGCCGCGCGCGTAGACATACAGCGCCTGCGCCCACTGCCCGAGCAGATGGCGGCGCCACTGCGCGAGATCCAGCGCGATCGCCGCCAGCACCTCGGGCGCCCGCACCGGCACCAGCACGAACGGCAGGCCGCAGGACACCGCACGCACACGCTCGCCGCTGCTGCCCAGATCGGCCACCTCCAGCCCCAGGATCGCGGCGACCTCGGCGTCGGCCGGCGCCGGGCCGTATTCCGGTCGCTGCGCCGCCGTCAGCTCGGCAAACGGCGCATGCCCGGCGCGCCGGCACACCCGCACCGGCACCGGGCCCACGCCCTCCTCCAGCACGAACTGCGCCTCCTCGCCCGACGTCGCATCCGCCAGCTCCGACAGCAGGCAGGCCGCGCCGATGGTCGGGTGACCGGCAAACGGCAGCTCGCGTGCGGGCGTGAAGATGCGCAGATGCGCCCGCGCGTTGGCGGCCCGCGGCGACTGCAGGAACACGGTTTCCGACAGGTTGAACTCGCGTGCGATCGCCTGCATCTGCGCCTGCGACAGGTGGTCGGCCTGCTCGACCACGGCCAGCGGATTGCCGCTCAACGGCTGCTCGGTGAAGACATCGAGAAGGTGGAACGTCAGCGCCATGGGCACCCGCCGCGGTGGAAACCTGCCGATTGTGCGACACGCCGGGGCGGACGCACACGGGGGCAGGCCCCCAGGGACGGGGGGCGGCCGAAACACTACACTGCCGCGGTTCCCTGACCTGATCCACCGCCCGTGACTGAACCCGTTTCCGCCCCGGCGTCGCGCATCGAACGCGCGCTCGCCACCATCGAGCGCGTCGGCAACCGACTGCCGGACCCGGCCTTGCTGTTCGTCGGCCTGCTGCTCATCGTCTGGCTGCTGTCCTGGCTGCTGTCGGGCGTGAGCTTCGATGTGGTCGATCCGCGCAGCGGACAGCCGCTGCAGGTGCAGAACCTGCTGGCGGGGTCGGCGCTGACGCAGTTCCTTGCGGCCATGGTCAAGACCTTCGTCACCTTTCACCCCGTGGGCGTGGTGCTGGTAGCGATGCTGGGCATCGGCGTGGCCGAGCACACCGGCTTCATCAACGCCGGCCTGCGCGCGATGCTCGCGGTGACGGCGCGCTGGCTGCTGACGCCGATGGTGATCCTGGTCGGCATCGTCAGCCACACCGCGGTCGATGCCGGCTACGTGCTGGTGATTCCGCTGGGCGGCGTGATCTTTTATGCCGCCGGCCGCCATCCGCTGGCCGGCATCGCCGCGGCATTTGCCGGCGTCTCCGGCGGCTTTTCGGCGAACTTCGTGCCGTCCGCGCTGGACCCGATGCTGCAGGGCATCTCGCAGGCCGGCGCGCAGATTCTCGACAAGAGCGTGCTGCTCAATCCGCTCAACAACTATTTCTTCACCACCGCGTCGTCGCTGCTGATCATCGGCCTGGGGTGGTTCATCACCGACCGCGTGGTCGAGCCGCGCCTGCGCAGCACCGCCGTCGACGGCGAGCTGCAGGACGCGCCACGGATGGAACCGCTGAGCGCGCACGAGCGCCGCGCGCTGCACGGCGCGCTGATCGCGATGGGGCTGGGGCTGG
>JBFHQK010000349.1:0-2334 GCA_041592255.1 Fontimonas sp. | reverse complement strand
CCGCATCCAGCACCAGCGCCGCGTCGCTGGAGACCACGCGCGCAAACATCGCCCGCGCCCACGCATCCTGGCCCAGCCCCGGCCCCAGAGCGACAACCCCGGCGCGGGCCAGCAACGCATCCAGCGCATCGGGCGCCTCAATCCCATGCACCATCAGCTCCGGCTGCGCCGCCGTGAGCGCCGCGGCATGCTCACCACGCGTCGCGATGCTGACCAGACCCGCGCCGGCGCGCAGTGCCGCGCGTCCCGCCAGCAGCGCCGCACCGGCCATGCCGCGGTTACCGCCCAGAATCAGCACGTGCCCGAAACGGCCCTTGTGCGCCACGCGCGACCGCCGCCCCAGCGCCTCGAGCTCGTGCGCCGCCTGCAGCAGCGCCACCGGCTCGAGCGCGTGCACCGCTGCCGGCGGCGCGCCCAGATCGTCGAAGATCCGCTCGCCGGCGCACTCGGCGCCCTGCCCGGTCCACAGCCCCAGCTTGTTGCCGATGAAACTGACCGTCACATCGGCGCGCACCGCCGCACCGGGCGCATGTCCGGTGCTGGCGTCGAGCCCGGACGGCACGTCGACCGCGAGCACCCGCGCGCCGCGCGCGCGGGCGGCGTTGATCGCGGCGACCGCCATGGCCGCATCCGCGTCCGGCGCGCGCGACAGTCCGGTCCCGAGCACGGCATCGATGATCCAGTCGCCGTCCGGCAACTCCGCCGTGCAGGGCTCCACGGTGCCACCGTCGGCCCGCCATGCTGCATGGGCCATCGCCGCCTCGCCGCGCTCAGGCGCGCCACCGACGCTGAGGACGTGCACCGCCAGCTGCGCCTTGCGCGCCAGCCGCGCGATCTCATAACCGTCGCCGCCGTTGTTGCCGCGACCGCAAACCACGACGATGCGCCGCGGCGCGCCTCCGCCCCGCGTCAGCGCCTGCCAGCATGCCTGCGCCGCGCGCTGCATCAAGGCGTAGCCCGCGATGCCACCGGCGATGACGCGACGGTCGAGTTCGCGCACCTGGTCGGCGACGTACAATCGGCGCTGGATATCTGGCATCGGCACAGTATAAGAGCGCGTCTGTGCGTGCCGCGCCGCCGCCCACCGCCCCAGCCCCTTCTCGGCCGCGATGACTTCAACCCAGCTTGCACACCTGCCGGCGCTGATTCCGCAGTGGGCGCGTGCACTCGGCTTCAGCGATGCCGGCATCTCCACCCGCGAGCTGGGTCCGGATCTGGAACATCTCCATCGCTGGCTTGCCCAGGGCCGCCATGGCGGCATGGCCTACATGGAACGCGATCCGGCCCTGCGCAGCGAGCCTGAGCGCCTGCGCCCCGGCACCCTGAGCGTCATCAGCGCGCGCCTGCCGTACTGGCCGGCCGCAGCCGACGCCCAACAGGTGCTCGCAGACGGCAGTCGCGGCTACATCTCGCGCTATGCCCTGGGGCGCGACTATCACCGCATCGCGCGCGCGCGCCTGCTGCGCCTGGGCCGGCGTATCGAGGCGGCGATCGCGCCCCACGGGTATCGCGTGCTGTGCGACAGCGCACCCGCACTGGAAAAGGCACTGGCCCGCGACGCCGGCCTGGGCTGGATCGGCAAACACACCCTGCTGCTCGACCGTGCGGCCGGTTCGTGGTTCTTTCTCGGCGAGATCTACACTGATCTGGCGCTGGAGCCCCCCGCGCGCGCCGCGGTCGACAACGACAGCGGCCGCTGCAGCGCCTGCATCAGGATCAGCCCGACGCAGGCCAACGTCGCGCCCTACCAGCTCGACGCACGTCGCTGCATTTCCTACCTGACGATTGAGCATCACGGGCCCATTCCCGAGGACCTGCGCCCGCTGATCGGCAACCGCATCTTCGGCTGCGACGACTGCCAGCTGGTCTGCCCGTGGAACCGGCATGCACGCGTCGTCGACGATGCCGACTTCGCGCCGCGCCACGGCCTCGATGCCGCGCGCCTGGTCGATCTTTTCGCTTGGGAGGAAGACGAGTGGCTGCGCCGCACCGAAGGCATGGCCCTGCGCCGCGTCGGCTATCCGCGCTGGCTGCGCAATCTCGCGGTCGCGCTGGGCAACGCGCCGACCTCTGCCGAAGTGCTGGCCGCGCTGCGCCTGCGCGCCGACCATGCCGACAGCATCGTGCGCGAGCACGTCGCCTGGGCGCTGGCGCGTCACAGCGGACAGGTGCCGCCCGCGGCTTGAGGCGCGACCTCGATCTCGCACGGGACTGCTCCGGCACGCCGCGTTCGGCCGGTCCGGCCTGCCGCAGGCCAGGCGCCCGCTCTGCCAGCGCGCCTGACCGGACATCCGAAAACGGCTACGCGGACTTCGCCTCCCGGGAGCGGGGGGG
>JBFHQK010000348.1:0-2349 GCA_041592255.1 Fontimonas sp. | reverse complement strand
GAGCGCCAGCAGGTTGGTCTGATCGGCGATCGACTTCACATCGCCGAGCAGTTCGAAGATCGCGTCGAGCTGCTTCACCATCTCATCGATCTGGCGCACGCTTTGCGAGCTCTGGCGGCTTACCTGCGCCAGCGATTCGACCAGGCTGTTCATCAGCCCGGCCGCGGTCTCGGCAAAGCGGCGCACGTCGACGCCGCCGCTCTTGTCGCCGGTCTGGCTCAGAATCCGCGACACCGCCGCCTGCTGCAGCTGCGACTGACGCGTCATGTCCTCGAACGCGGCGCCGAGCTGGCGCACGGATTCGGCGATCAGGTTGCGAACCCGCGTCACCTCGCGCTCGACGCCCTCGACCTCGCCGCCCAGCCCGCGACGCAACTCGCCGAGCTGACTCTTGCGTTCGTCGAGCTGCGCCTGCGCATCCCGCAGCGCGGCGCGTGCCTGCACCAGCTGGCGGTACTGCAGCACGCCCCGCGCCGCCCACGCGGCCAGCGTCAGCAGACCGCTGGACCAGGCGCCGGCGCCGCCGCCCCCCGCCAGCAGCAGCGCGACGTGCACGCCCGTGAGCAGGATCGGAACGAACAGCAGCTTCCAGTTTGTGGCATCCATGGTCTACTCCCGGAGCGAACCGCTCCCATTGGCTGTATCGGCGGACCCAGGCAGTGCTTGAGTCCGGCTGGCTCGGGTCCCCGCGCCGTTCAAGTCGTCCACGCCAGCAGCTGGGCGGCGATCCGCTCCAGAGGCAAGACCTGTTCCGCGGCGCCGATCTTGTGCGCAGCGCCCGGCATGCCCCAGACCACGCTGCTGGCCTCGTCCTGCACCAGAGTGCGGCAGCCGGTCTCGCGCAAGGCCAGCAGCCCTCTCGCACCGTCCTCGCCCATGCCGGTGAGCAGCGCGCCCACCGCATTGGTGCCGACATTGTCGACCACCGAACGGAACATCACGTCGACGCTGGGCCGGTGCCGATTCTCCGGCGGCGCGTCAGACAACCGGCACAGATAGCGCGCACCGCTGCGCACCACCAGCAGATGCTGATGACCGGGCGCGATGTAGGCGTGCCCCGGCACGATCGGCTGACCATCCTGTGCCTCGCACACCGACATCGCCGACGCGCGGTCCATGCGCGCCGCAAACGGCGCACTGAACATCTGCGGGATGTGCTGGGTGATGACGATCGCCGGCGCATCCGGCGGCATCGCCGCCAGCACCTCCTTGATCGCCTCGGTGCCGCCGGTTGACGCGCCGATGGCGATGATCTTCTCGGTGGTGCTGAAGCGCCGCGGCCGCGCCGGACCTGCCGCCGGCGGCCGCGGCGCCGCGAGGCCGGACGGCCCGCGCGGCCGCGACCGCGCGGCCGTCTTGACCTTTTCACGCAGCATTTCGGCATAGGCTTCAAGACCTGCGCGCACATCCAGTGCCGGCTTGGTCACGAAATCGACCGCGCCCAGCTCCAGCGCCTGCAGCGTCACTTCGGCACCCTGCGCGGTCAGCGACGACACCATCAGCACCGGCATCGGCCGCAGGCGCATCAGGTTTTCGAGAAAGGTCAGCCCGTCCATGCGCGGCATCTCGACATCCAGCGTCAGCACATCGGGATGCAGCTGCTTGATCTTGTCGCGCGCAATCAGCGGATCCGACGCGGTGCCCACGACTTCCAGCGCCGGATCCGAGGACAGAATCTCGCTGAGCACACTGCGCACCAGCGCCGAGTCGTCGACGACGAGCACCTTGACCGGTTTCATCCGAACATCTCCACTTCGCCGCTGACCGGCGCGCGCCGCAGGGACTGGCCGTAGACCTGTTCGGCGGCGATGTCCGCCGCGGTCGCGGCAATCGGCAGATGCCGGACCAGCGCGCGGCCGGTGCGCACGACGTAGGCCACCTTGCGCGCGTCCTTGCCACCAAGGTCACTTGCCGCCACGGCGATGCCCTCGCGGTCCAGGTATTCGAGCACGAAGGCAGCGTTGCGCTCGCCGACGGTGACGCCGGTGGCCCCCCGCATCACGTTGCCGCCGCCGAACACCTTGGCCTCAAGCCGCCGGCGCTGGCCGCCGCGCTTGAGCAGGTCGTTGATCAACACTTCCATCGCGTACGCGCCGTAGCGTGCATTGGCAGTGCCGCCGAACTCGTTGTCCGGCAGCATGAAATGATTCATCCCGCCCACGCCGGCGACCGGATCGCGGATGCACGCCGCGACGCAGGAGCCCAGCAGCGTCACCAGCGTGACGTCGTCGGCGCTGACCTCGTACTCGCCCGGCATCACCTTGATCACGTCGCAGCCGAGCTGCCGGTCGAAATAGCGCGGCGCGAGCCCCTGCCCGACCCGCTCGTCCCAGGCATGGCGCAGTGCTG
>JBFHQK010000347.1:0-2349 GCA_041592255.1 Fontimonas sp. | reverse complement strand
CTGGCGTGCCTGCTCTTATATGCCGCGCTGCGTCGTCTGCCGCAGGCGCAGATCGACGCCGCGCGCCTGGACGGACTGAACTGGCTCGCGATCTGGCGCAGGATCGCCGTGCCGCAGACCCTGCCCACGCATGGCGCGGTGCTGCTGCTGGTGCTGCTGGGGTTCTGGGGCGCCTTTCTCGAGCCGCTGTTGTATCTGCACGCCGAGCAGGAACTGACCGCACCGCTGATGCTGCACGCGCTGTCGCTGCTCGGCTCGACCCGCTGGCCGCTGCTGATGGCCACGGCGGCACTGATCACGCTGCCGGTCATCGCCGCGGTCGCCGCGCTCGCACCATTCCTGCGCCAACCCTTTCGGAGCCATTGATGCTGCCTGCCCGCTACGCCCTCCTCGGCCTGGCCCTGCTCGCCGCCGCCTGCGGCCGCAAGGAACAGCCGCCGCCCGCGCCGCAGCCGGGCGCGACGACCCGCGCGATCACGCTGCAGGTGTTCGGCGACCCGGCCGAGATCACCGCCTACAAGGACCTCATTGCGGCGTTCGAGCAGCGGCATCCCGAGCAGCGCGTCTCCCTGATTCCGGTGGGCAAGCAAAGCGACCACATGGCCAAGCTCGCCGCCGCCTACGCCAGCGGCCGCGGCCCGGACGTGTTTGTCCTGAACTTCAGGCGCTTCGGCCAGTTCGCCGAGCGCGGCGTGCTCGAGCCCGTGGGGCCGGCGCTGGCCACGCGCGGGTTCGCCGAACAGGACTTCTTCGAACCCGCGCTCGAGGCGTTCCGCGTCCAGGGCACACTGATGTGTGCGCCGCAGAATGTGTCCAGCCTCGTCGTCTACTACAACCGTGCGCTGTTTCAGCGCTACGCCGTCCCGCTGCCGGCCCCGGGCTGGACGATCAGCGATCTGATCGGTGCCGCCCGGCGCCTGACCCGCGATCTCGACGGCGACGGGCGCACGGATCTCTACGGCCTCGCACTCGAGCCGACACTGATCCGCATCGCGCCCTTTGTCTGGGGCATGGGCGGCGAGCTGGTCAATGACCTCGCGCGTCCGACCCTGCTGACGCTGGACCGGCCCGCCGCGCTGCAGGCGCTGGGCCTGGTGCGCAGCCTGAACACGCTGCACGGCGTGGTGCCGCCGCTCGCGGCTCACCAGGCCGAGGACGAGGACTCGCGCTTCGCGCGCGGCGGGGTCGCCATGCTGTTCCAGAGCCGGCGCTTCACCACCACCCTGCGTCAGGCCGGAACCCTGGACTGGGACGTCGCCCCGTTTCCGCGCCTGCGCAAGCCGGTCAGCGCGCTGCACGCCGATGCCTACTGCCTGTCGAGCAGCACCGGCGCGCGCGACGCCGCGCTCGACTTCATCGCCTTTGCCGTCGGCGATGAGGGACAGCGCATCCTCACCCGCACCGGCCGCATCGTGCCGGCGCGCAAGTCGGTTGCGCACAGCGCCGCGTTTCTCGATCCGTCGCGGGCGCCGGCATCGGCACAGGTGTTCCTCGACGCCATCCCGACCCTGCGGCGCACGCCCAACGTTGCCGTGTGGCACGAAGTCGAGACCCGCGCCGACACCATTCTTGAGGAGTGGTTTTTCGAGCCCCCCCAGGGCGCCGCGGCGATTGAACCCGAGGAGGGCGGCGGCGAAGGCATGAGTGCCGCCATCCAGCTGCGTGACGCGATTCAGCCGGTGCTGCTGCGCGCACTCAAGGCGACCTCCGGCCATGACTGAGACCGCGCGCGAGCCCGCACCCGCGCCCGCACCGGCCGCGAGCCTTCGCGTCGACGGACTGCACGTCGAACTCGACGGACAGCCGATCATCGACGGCCTGTCCTTCACGGTCGCCGCCGGCGAACTGCTGGTGATCGCCGGACCGTCCGGCTCCGGCAAGTCGACGCTGCTGCGCGCGCTCGCCGGGCTCAACCCGATCGCCGGCGGCAGCATCACCCTCGACGGCCGTCGCATCGACCACCTGCCCCCGGGCGCGCGCGAAACGGCGATGATGTTCCA
This sequence comes from Fontimonas sp., assembly GCA_041592255.1. Classification (GTDB taxonomy): domain Bacteria; phylum Pseudomonadota; class Gammaproteobacteria; order Nevskiales; family Nevskiaceae; genus Solimonas. The sequence continues at coordinate 349 of JBFHQK010000347.1, read as the reverse complement.
GCAGGACGCGCTCTACCCGCACCTGTCGGTGCTGGACAATCTCTGCTTCGGCCTGCGTGCACGCGGCCTGCCGCGCGCCGCTGCCCAGGCCCGGGCACGCGAAATCGCCCAGCGCCTCGACCTGCAGCCTCTGCTGCAGCGGCGGCCCGGCGCCCTCTCCGGCGGGCAGCGCCAGCGCGTCGCGCTGGGCCGCGCCCTGCTGCGCGCGCCGCGGCTGTTCCTGATGGACGAACCGCTGTCGAGCCTCGATGCGCCGCTGCGGGTACGCGCACGCGCCGAATTGATCGCGCTGCACCGCAGCCTCGGCAGCGTGACGATCTATGTCACCCACGACCAGATCGAGGCGATG
>JBFHQK010000346.1:0-2352 GCA_041592255.1 Fontimonas sp. | reverse complement strand
CGCGCCTGCTGGCCTTGCTCGATGCACTGCCGGCCGCGCCGCGCTGAAAGTGGCGCGGCGGCCGCGGGAGTCAGGCGACGGGCCCGCCCACGAGAGCGCGCCGTCGCGCGCGCCACAGGCCGTCGATCGCATAGATGCCCAATGCCAGCCAGATACAGCCAAAACCCAGGGCCTGTGCGTGCGTGAACGGCTCGCCGAACAGCAGCACGCCGCAGGCGAGCTGCAGTGTCGGCGCCAGGTACTGGAGGATGCCGACCATGGACAGCGGGATGCGCCGTGCGCCCACCGCAAACAGGATCAGCGGCAGCGCGGTGACGACGCCGCCGACAACCAGCAGCAGGTCGATGCGCAAGGCGCCATGGCCGAAGCTGCCGCGGCCGGACAGCTCGCTCGCGATCAGGAAGGCGACGGCCGGCACGAACAGCAGCCCGCTTTCGACCGCCAGCCCCTGCACCGACGGCACCACGGCGAGCTTGCGGATCAGCCCGTAGCTGCCAAAGGTCAGTGCCAGTGCCAACGCGATCCACGGCAGCCGACCGCCCTGCCAGGTCAGCCACAGCACACCGCCGGCGGCCACGGCCACGGCGCACCACTGTGCCGCATTGAGCCGCTCGCGCAGGATCAGTACACCCATCAGGACGCTGACCAGCGGGTTGATGAAATAGCCGAGGCTGGTCTCGACGATGTGGCCGGCATTGACCGCCCAGATATACAGCCACCAGTTGAGCGAGATCAGCAGCGCGCTGGTCGCGAGCATCGCCAGCAGGCGGCGCGACAGCCCGCGCAGCCAGCCGAAACCTTCGCGCAGGCCCAGCCACAAGGCCACGATGAGCAGGCACCAGACGATGCGGTGCGCCATGATCTGCGCCGCCGGCACCGATTGCAGCAGTTTCCAGTAGATCGGAAACAGGCCCCAGATCAGATAGGCGCCCGCAGCAGCGAAAAGACCCTGACGCATGACAGCCGGCGGCGTCGCCGCGGTGGGGAAATGGGCGCGCAGTCTACGCCCGCGCCACGCACGGTGTGGCGGTTGCGCGGCGGCCTAAATGTCGTGTCAGCTGCTGGCGTTGCGGCGCAGCAGTTCCAGACGCAGCAGCGAAGCCCGTGGATGCGCGGCGAGCTGCGTGTCGAAACGCTCGACGGCTGCGGGGCCGGCCGCGGTGGCCAGTGCCTGGCGGACCTCGGTGATCTGCGCAGGCGCTGCGGCGATGCATTCGGCGGTCGGATGGGGCTGCAGGACTTCCATGGGCGTAGGCCGGAACGGGGACGGTTGTTTGCTGGCATCGGGTTGCACGCTCGGCGCCGTCACGGCGATTCAGCGGTCGCCAAATCCGGCCGAACGGCGCACGCTGCCGGCCGCGGCGTAGAATCGGGCGCATGACTTCGTCCGGCGTACGCTTCGTCGACCCGCTGATCGCCAAACCGCCGCTGGCCTGGGACAGCCTGCCGCAGGCCGACCTGCTGCCCGGTCGGCACGAGCCATTGCTGCGCCAGCAGCCGGAGCGCTACTCCGAGATGGTGCAGGGCGTCACCGCGTTCGGCATCTACCTGATCGACCGCTCTGGCGCGATCCGCAGCTGGAATCGGGGCGCCCAGAACATCACTGGCTTCAGCGCCGAGGACGCGATCGGCAAGCCCTACGAATGGCTGTTTCCGGACGACGCCGTGCGCGACGGCGCGGCGCGGCGCACGTTGGAGTTCGTGCGCGCGCATCGGCATGTCCGTGACGAGCAGCGCCGGCGGCTGTGTGACGGTGGCAGTTTCGTCGCCCAGACCGCGCTCGACGCGCTGCGCATGGATAGCGGCGAGCTGCTGGGTTTTGTTGAGGTCTTTCACGACATCACCGAGGCCAAGCAGCGCGAGGAGCGCCTGTACGAGCGCGCGACCCGCGATGAGCTCACCGGCGCCCATAACCGCGGGCACTTCGTCGAGACGGCGAAACTGGAGATCGAACGCGCGCGGCGCTTCGCCGAGCCGCTGTCGGTGGCCTTGATCGATATCGACCACTTCAAGCGCATCAACGACAGCTACGGGCACGACGTCGGCGACCGCGCCATTGTCGCGCTGGCCAAGACCTGCATGGGCAACATACGCAAGATCGACATCTTCGGCCGCGTCGGCGGCGAGGAGTTCGGGCTGCTGCTGCCGCGCGCGAACAAGGAGCCTGCGGCCGAGATGCTGCAGCGCCTGCGCCGCGTGATCGGTGAACAGCGCATCGCGGTAGGCGGCGGCCGCGAGATCGCCTACACCGTCAGTGTCGGCATCGCCTCACTGCGGCCGACCACGCACGACCTTGCCGAGCTGATGCGAAACGCCGACGCGGCTTTGTATCAGGCCAAGCGCGAGGGTCGT
>JBFHQK010000345.1:0-2363 GCA_041592255.1 Fontimonas sp. | reverse complement strand
GAAGCCGGCGGGGTCTCGTCGGCACCGACCTCGATCTGCAGCCGCACCGGCGCACCGAGCTGCTCGCGCAGCGCCGCTTCCAGCGCCACGCGCCGGTCTTCGAGCAACAGGTGGCGCGCCTTGGCATCGAGCGCGAGCCGGACGACGCCGGCCTCCCGGCCAATCCAGCCGCAATGGCGGGCCAGCTGCCGCACGAAGCCCTCCAGGCGCATCGCATCGACGCGCTGCGGCCAGGATGCATCGTCCGCCACCGGCGCCGCCGCAGCGGTCGGCGCGGCGGCCGCGGCACGCGCCACGGACGGTGCCGGTGATGATGCCGGCGCCCCGCTGCCGGCCGCGCCGGCCGGCGCGGCACCGGCGCCGCCTTCGGCATCGGGCTGGAACGCGAGCATGCGCAGCACCGTCATTTCGAAGCCCAGGCGCGGATCCGGCGCCCAGGGCAGGTCCCGGCGCCCGTGCACGGCAATCTGATACGACAGCTGCACGTCCTCAGGCGTATAGCGCGCCGTCAACGCCAGCAGCTCCGGATCGTCGTCCTCGGTCTGTGCGCCAGGCAGCATCTGCAGCACCGCCAGGCGCTGCAGCGCCCCGGCCAGCTCGCTGAGCAGCGCGGCGTAATCCGGCGCCTGCGTCTCGAGGCGCTGGATGCAGGCCAACAGCGCCTCGCCGCTGCGCGCCGCCAGCGCCGCGAGAATCTCGAACAGCACTTGCCGCCCGCCGGTGCCCAGCATGTCCTCGACCGCGGTGCGCCTGAGCGTCTCGCCGCCGGCAAACGCGATCGCCTGATCGACCAGCGACAGGCCGTCGCGCATCGAGCCGTCCGCGGCGCGCGCGATCTCGACCACCGCCCCGGGCTCGAACCCCACGCACTCCGCATCGAGCACCTTGGCCAGCTGCTCCCGGATCGTCGCCACCGGCAGACGCTTGAGATTGAACTGCAGGCAGCGCGACAGCACCGTCGGCAGCAGCTTCTGCGGATCGGTGGTGGCGAGGATGAACTTCACATGCGCCGGCGGCTCCTCGAGGGTCTTGAGCAGCGCGTTGAACGCGCTCTTCGAGAGCATGTGGACTTCGTCGATCAGATACACCTTGTACCGCCCACGCGCCGGTGCGTACTGGGCGTTCTCGATCACCTGACGCACGTCGTCGACACCGGTGTTGCTGGCCGCGTCGATCTCGAGCAGATCGACGAAGCGCCCCTGATCGACCTCGACACAGGCGGAGCAGCGGCCGCAGGGATTGGCGGTGACCGCAGTTTCGCAATTGAGGCTCTTGGCGATGATGCGCGCCAGCGTGGTCTTGCCGACGCCGCGCGTGCCGGTCAGCAGGATCGCCGGATGCAGGCGATCGCCCGACAGCGCGTGCGCGAGCGCCTTGACCACGTGATCCTGCCCCATCACGTCCTCGAAACGGCGCGGACGGTACTTGCGAGCCAGCGCGAGGTAGCTCATATCAGTGGCGTTCTAAACGGGTAGGCGCGGATTGTCGCGGATTGGCCCGCGCATTGGCCAGTCTGCAGCGCGCTCTCACGCGCATCGCTGCGTGCAGCCGGCAGGCGCCAACGCAGTCGGGCGGTGAACCCGCGCCAGCTGACTCCGGCACCCGGCATCGCCGCTACCGTTGCTCCCTTCCGGGCCTGGCGGGGTTCACGGTCTGCCGTCGCGGAGGGCCGACGCGGGCCACCATAGACGTCGCGCGCCCGCAGGCACGCAAGGGACGCGCAGTGTGCCTGAAACGCCCTGCGAATGACAGCGCGGAACGGCGCTACCGCGCCCGTCGCTGGGCCTGCTGTTCGCTCAGCGTCAGCGCGACCTTGTCGCGCAGATACGCCGGCGTCAGGCGGTCGGCGCAGGCGCCCTCACCGGCGCGCAGCCGTGGCAGTCCCAGCGCCAGCGCATCCTCGGCGCGCGGCAGCGCGTCTGCGTCGAGACTCAGCAGATCCGCGCGGGTGGCCGCGCGCAGCGCCGCTTCGTAACTGCCCCAGCCGCTGCCGACCCCGGTCCAGGCCCCGCCCTCCACTGCCATGGCCTGCTGCGGAGCGCATACCGACTCCCGCCCCAGCAGCTGCGGCAACCCGTCCTCGCCCCGCCGATAGCAGCCCAGGTACACCTCGTCCATTCGCGCATCGATCGCGGCGATGACCGGCGCAGCACCGGCGCGCAGCGCCGGCAGTGCCAGCATCGCCAGCGACGACACCCCGATCACCGGACGGTCGACCGCGAGCGCGAGTCCCTTGACATAGCTCACACCGATGCGCACGCCGGCAAAGCTGCCGGGACCAATGCCGCAGACATAGCCGTCAAGCTGCGCGAACGCGATCCCGGCCTCGGCGATCAGCTCGCGCACCATCGGCATCAGCCGCG
>JBFHQK010000344.1:0-2367 GCA_041592255.1 Fontimonas sp. | reverse complement strand
TCGAACAGGCGCGCGGTCAGGTCGCTGCCGGCGCAGACCGGCAGCCGCAGCCCGCGGATCGCGCGCAGCAGGTGGGCGAGAAAGCGGCTGTCGAGCAGCACGTAGCCGGCATCGGCGTACAGCGCGCGGAAAGTGGCATCGTCGTGCAGGCGGATCAGGTGGTCGACGTTGGGCGTGACCACGTAGGCATAGCGGTCCTGGCCGAAGCTGGCGGCGACGTTGATGAAGCCCGGAAGATCGTAGTCGTCGAGCTCCCATTCGGTGCGGCGCCGGTCGGCCAGCAGCGTGACCGGCAGCGCGGTGCCGAACTGACCGACGCGCTGCCAGGGCAGATCGAGGCCGACATTGGGCGGGCACAGCGCCACCGTTTCGGCGGCAGTGCGTAAATGTCCCAGCAGCTGCAGCACGCGCACGCGCGCGGTGCCGGGTAGCGTGACGAGGATCCAGTCGATGTTGCGCGTGCGGCCCAGCGCGAGCAGATCGGCCACCGAGCCGCGCGGCAGTTCGGCACAGTCTTCGACACGGGTGCCGCGGTCGTCGAAGACGCCGATCAGCTCGAAGCGCCCCGCATCGTAGCGCCGCAGGTGCCGCACCAGGCGGTCGGCGACCGGACCGGCGCCGACGATGGCGAGCGTCTGCGGGCGCGGCGGGGCGCGCAGCAACAGGCGCAGGCCCAGCAGCGACACGCAGGTCATGCACAGCCAGAGCACCAGCCAGATGCGCGGCGGCGGTTCGTTCGCCAGCGCGGCGGTCAGCGCGGCGAGGGCCACGAACATCAGCAGCCGCCACAGCGCCGGCACCAGCGCCGTGCCGCGGCCGTGCATCATCAACAGGGGCGCGAGCACGGCCAGCGGCAGCGCCCAGCGCTCCCATGGCACCCAGCCGTCGCTGACGGTGGCGGCGGGCAGCATCTGCAGCGCTGCGGCGAGCAGGGTGGCGGCGCGCGCGCAGACCAAAACCGCGAGGCTGTCCCACAGCGGCAGCAGCCGTACCGGCCATGACGAGGGCGGGACGAGGCGGGCGAGTTGACTGCGGTATGGGTCCATGGCCGGGCGTATACGGGCGCCTCAGCACCGTAGGCGGCTGGCCATGGCCCGGTCTGTTCGTCGTCGAACACAAGCGCCGCAGGCGATTTCCACCACAACGCTGCGGTGCAGGAAGCACGCGGTCGCGGCGCGCGACCGCCGCACGCGGGCGTCAGAGCTCGGGGATCAGCGGCTCGTCGGTCATCCCGAAGCGGGCGGTGAGCTCCAGGCCGACGATCGAACCGCTGTAGCGCTCGTCGCACAGGTTCGAGTCGCGGTTGCGATACTCGTAGTACGGCTGCAGCTGCAGCCACGGAGTCGGTCCGTAGCCCAGGCGCGCATAGGCCGTCTGCGTGCGGTCGGTGCGCTGCTGCGCTGCAGACGGCAGCTGGAACTCGCTCTCCGCATGCTGGACGCCCGCGGAGATGATGAACACGCTCGGGCGCCAGTCGATGCCGATGCGCACGCCCATTTCAATCAGCGACTGCGGGCCGGCGGTGAAGCTGCTGACGCGGCGGAACGCCTCGAAGTCGAGTGCGGTGACACCGCTGAGCGTGCGGCGCATGCCCAGCGAGCCGGTCACCGCCGAGACGTCATCGCGACCGGGGATGCTTTCGTCGCGGCGCGTATAGCCCAGGCGTCCCCTGAGCTGGGACAGGCCGCTGACCGCGTAGTCGGCGGCCAGTTCAAGCGTCGTCTGGTCGAAGGCATCATTGCTGGGCGTGCCGTCGAACTCGCCGTCGAGGTACTCGGCGACGATGCCGAAGGTGGCGGGCCCGGTGCCCAGGTAGCGCACGCCGGCGCTGGCGATCCGCTCGTCGAGCGCGAACTTGGGGAACAGCGGCAGCGGTGTCAGCAGGTTGCGCGTGCGCACGCCCAGGTCATAGCGCCATGACGCGCCGGGGCGGTAGGCCAGCGTCGCACCGGCCGCACGTTCGCGTTCGAGCGTGAGTGCGGTGGTATTGCGGTCCGCAAAGCCTGCCAGCCGCCGCTCCTGGCGCACATCCACGCGGCCGGCGTAGGCGCTGCCCACATGCCAGTCGAGCGCCGCGCTCCACAGGTACTCGTCGCGGTCGAGCTGGGTGAAGCGTTCGTAACCGAAGCGCCGGCCCTCGATGCTGGCGCTGAGCTGCTGGTTGCTCAGTGCGTAGGTGAGGTCAAGACCGGCGCGGGCCCGCCACACGGTGTCGGCGAGGGTGGTCGTGCCATTGTTGGCCAGCGCTTCGTCGCGGCCGGAGAAGTCGAATATGTTGGAGTTGTGGTACAGCGCCGCGCCGGCATACGGCGCCATCTCGAGCTGCGCGGCGGCCGGTGGTGGCAGCAGGGCCGCGGTAACCAGCAG
>JBFHQK010000343.1:0-2414 GCA_041592255.1 Fontimonas sp. | reverse complement strand
CTGGTGACGATGCGGAAAAAGCCCTGGCCCGGCCCGCCCATCTGCGCATCGATGTAGTCCTGCAGCGCGTGCACCATGTCGTACTGCAGCTGGATGCTTTCCATCTCGTTGCAGTCGTACTGACGCACCGGCCACAGCTGGCACAGCTCCTCGTTGGCGACGAAGTGGTTGACCATCAGGCGCAAACCGCCCATCCACGCGCGCTGCAGCCACACGTAGTAGGTCTGGTGATGGGTCTGCCCGCCCCAGCTCGGCCAGTCCTGGTAGGTCGGCCAGCCGACGGTGTCGTGGGGCGGAAACTGCTTCTCAGCATTGACGAAGGTGTCGAGCACGTCGAGCACGCCGTTGGGGCCGTGATCCTCGGCGCAGTTGCCCAGCGCGTGGGTGATGCCGAACTTGTGGAACGGCGCACCGTAGCTCATCCGCCCGCCGAGCATCATCGAGCCGCCCAGGTGCATGTGGGTCTCGGCGTAGCCGAACACGGTGCCATCCGCGTTGCGTCCCTTGAACGGTTCGCCGCTGGCGTTGAGCTGCGCTTCGGGAAATTCGGCGCAGCCGGTCGCGGGCACGAAGTCATAGCGTCCGGCGCCGTCGGCGTCACCCAGCGCAGTGCCAGTCAGTGTCGAGACGATCGTGAACCCGTTGCCGCTGCCATCGACGGTCCACTCGGACGCGTCGTTGGGCGCGGCGGTCATCTGCAGCGTGCGCGGACCGCGCAGCGCGTCGAGCAGCGCGGCGTTCTCGCTCACCGTGTCACCCAGATCGTCCACCGCGTTGCCGACCGGATCGAGAGCCGGCGGCAGCCACAGCAGCTGGTCGCCGACGCCGGCAACGGTCTCACCGCCGCGCTCGACGGCCGCCTGCGCGGCGCCCGCCCCCGCTTCATTGGCGGCGGCCAGCGTCAGGAAGCGCTGCGCCGGATCGAAGAAGGCGTAGCGGCCCAGCGCCGTCGCCTTCATGAAGAAGGGCGTCGCCGCGCGCAGATCCGCCCCATCGAGGCGCAGCGCGCCGTCGGCTGCAGCCACCAGGTAGGTGCCCTGCACAGCATCGCGGACCGCATAGCAGCCTCCGGCCATCGCGTAGCGACGTTTGGCGACATCGGCTGCGTCCGCCGACGCCGCGCCGCCGCCGCAGGCCGCCAACCCAGCGAATACAGGCAACAGCGGGAACAGAAGCGCGACTCTCATGGCGTGGCGGATCGATGGCGGGAAGCGCAACTTAGCAGCCGGACCGGGCGCGCAGAGTAGTAAAAACAGCCGCGCGTGATCCGCGATCCGCCCATATCCCTCCATCCGCATAAGCGGATATACTGTCCCCATTCGCCGCCGAGGGGTGCTGCGACCTGCCGCGATGCAGGCCAGGCTCGGCGGATCCGGTTTTCACGCAACCGCCAACCGCGCCCGCCCCGAATCGAAGAGAGTGTTCATGAACGCCCAGATGCAACCGACCGCCGCCCCCGACTTCAAGGTCCGCGACCTGTCCCTGGCCGAACTCGGCCGCAAGCGCATCCGCATGGCCGAGGAGGAGATGCCCGGCCTGATGAGCATCCGTGCCAAGTACGCACCGCTGCAGCCGCTGAAGAACGTGCGCGTGTCCGGCTCGCTGCACATGACCAAGGAAACCGCGGTGCTGATCGAGACGCTGGCCGCGCTCGGCGCCCAGGTGCGCTGGGCCTCGTGCAACATCTTCTCGACCCAGGACGACGCCGCCGCGGCGATCGCCGCCGCCGGCATCCCGGTGTTCGCGTGGAAGGGCGAGACGCTCGAGGAGTACTGGGACTGCACGCTCGACATGCTGACCCACCCCGGCATGAAGGGCCCGGAGCTGATCGTCGACGACGGCGGTGACGCGACGCTGCTGATCCACAAGGGCGTCGACATGGAAAACGGCGACACCTGGGTCGACACGCCGTCGGGGAATCACGAGGAGCAGGTGATCAAGAACCTGCTCAAGCGCACCAAGACCGAGCGCCCGGGCTTCTGGAAGACGGTCGCCGCCGCGTGGCGCGGCGTCTCCGAGGAGACCACCACCGGCGTGCATCGTCTCTACCAGATGATGGAGGCCGGCAAGCTGCTGGTGCCGGCGATCAACGTCAACGACTCGGTGACCAAGTCTAAGTTCGACAACCTCTACGGCTGCCGCGAGTCGCTGGCCGACGGCATCAAGCGCGCCACCGACCTGATGGTCGCCGGCAAGGTTGCGGTGGTGTGCGGCTACGGCGACGTCGGCAAGGGCTCGGCACACTCGCTGCGCGGCTTCGGCGCGCGCGTGATTGTCACCGAGATCGACCCGATCAATGCGCTGCAGGCGGCCATGGAAGGGTTCGAGGTGACGACGGTCGAGGACACGCTCGGCCGCGGCGACATCTACATTACGACCACCGGCAACAAGGATGTCATCACCTTCGAGCTCAT
>JBFHQK010000342.1:0-2427 GCA_041592255.1 Fontimonas sp. | reverse complement strand
GCATCGGCATCGGCGTCTTCCCCGCGCCGCTGTACGCGCTGCTGCCGTACACGGTCGATTACGACCCCTATACCGCCAGCCATGTCATCGCGCAGCTGCAGCTGCTGCTGTTCGCTGCCGCCGCGTTCGCCTTCCTGTACCGCCGGGGCTGGTATCCCGCCGAGATTCCCGCGCTCAACCTCGATACCGACTGGATTTACCGCCGCCTGGCGCCGGCGGCAGGCCAGCGCATGGCCGCCGCGGCGCACGCGGCACGCGCGTGGCTGCTGCGCCCGCTGACCGCTGCGCTGCTGCGCGTGATCGCCCGCAGCAGCGCGTCACTGCGCCCCGACGGCCGCGTCGCCACCTCATGGGCGACCGGCACGATGATCGTCTGGACCACGCTGCTGCTGGGTTTGTACCTGCTGGCGGCGTTGCGGCGCTGAGGCCGCGCGCTGAGCCTCAGCCGTGTCCGCGCGTGCGCGTGCGGTGCGGACGCGCGTGGCGTTCGATGAACCCGATGATGTGGCCGGCCACATCGACGCCCGAGGCCGCCTCGATGCCCTCGAGCCCCGGCGACGAGTTGACTTCCATCACCATCGGACCGCTGGCGGTGCGCAGCATATCCACGCCGGCAACGTTGAGCCCCATGATGTGTGCCGCGCGCAGCGCCATGCGCCGCTCCTTGGCGCTGATCTTGACCGGCTCGGCGGTGGCGCCGCGGTGCAGGTTGGCGCGGAACTCGCCCGGCCGTGCAATGCGCCGCATCGATGCGACCACCTTGTCGCCGACCACGAAGCAGCGCAGATCCACGCCGCTGGCCTCGGCGACGAAGTTCTGTACCAGGAAGTAGGCATCCAGGCCGCGGAACGCGTCGACCAGCGAATGCGCGGCCGGGTTGGTCTCGGCCAGCACCACGCCCTGGCCCTGCGTGCCCTCGACCAGCTTCATCACCATCGGCGCACCGCCGACCAGGCCGATCACGCCCTCGGTGTCGTCGGGCGAATGCGCGAACGCCGTGGCCGGCATGTTGATGCCCTTGCGCGACAGCAGCTGCAGCGCGCGTAGCTTGTCGCGGGCGCGCGTGATCGCCACCGATTCGTTGACGCAGTAGACGCCCATCATCTCGAACTGGCGCACCACCGCCGTGCCGTAGAAAGTCACCGACGCGCCGATGCGCGGGATCACCGCGTCGAATCCGCTCAGGCGCCGGCCGCGGTACCAGATCTCCGGATTGCCGGGGCGGATGTTCATGTAGCAGCGCAGCACGTCGATGATGCGCACATCGTGGCCACGCGCCTGGGCGGCTTCCTTGAGGCGGCGCGTGGAATACAGCCGGGGGTTGCGCGACAGGATCGCGATTTTCATGCGGGCATCGGCACTGGGTCGGAGGCAGGCCCCGGGGGGCACAGCATAGGGCGGTTTTCCCCGCGCCGGCGTTGCGTGCCGATGCCGGCGCCGCGCCTATACTGGGCCCCTGCACGAGGAGCCTTGCAATGAGCACGATGCCCAAGCATCCGCCGTTTTCCGAGTTCTATCCGTATTACCTGGGCGAGCATTCCAACCGCACCTGCCGCCGCCTGCACTTCATCGGCAGCAGCATCGGCCTGCTGCTCGCCGGCTACGCGGTGCTGAGCGCGACCTGGTGGCTGCTGGCCGTCGCGCTGCTGCAGGGCTATGCCTGGGCCTGGGTCGGCCACTTCGTCTTCGAGCACAACAAGCCGGCCACGTTCAAATACCCGTGGCTGTCGTTCAAGAGCGACTGGAAGATGTGGTGGCAGATGCTGACCGGCAAGATCGCGTTCTGATCCCGCGGCGCCACCCGGCGTGCTCGACCCGCCCGGCGGTGCTCGAAACCGGATCCGTCTGACCATAAAATCACCGCCCCTTGCGGTGAAGCGGCCATGACCCAGCAGCACAGCTTTGATGTGATTGTCGTCGGCGGCGGACATGCCGGCACCGAGGCTGCGCTCGCGGCCGCGCGCATGGGCTGCGCGACGCTGCTGGTGACCCAGAGCATCGAGACGCTGGGCCAGATGTCCTGCAATCCGGCCATCGGCGGCATCGGCAAAGGCCATCTGGTCAAGGAAATCGATGCGCTCGGCGGCCTGATGGCGCGCGCCGCCGACCGTGCCGGCATCCAGTTCCGCATCCTCAACGCCTCGAAAGGCCCGGCGGTGCGCGCTACGCGGGCGCAGGCCGACCGCATGCTCTACAAGTGGGTGGTGCGCGAGGCGCTGGAGAACCAGGAGCAGCTGACGCTGTTCCAGCAGGAAGTCGAGGACCTGATTGTCGAGGGCACACGCGTGGCCGGCGTCGTCACCCGCCTGGGCCTGCGCTTCTACGCACCCAGCGTGGTGCTCACCACCGGCACCTTCCTCGGCGGCAAGATTCATATTGGTCTGGAAAACTATTCCGGTGGTCGCGCGGGCGATCCGCCATCGATAG
>JBFHQK010000341.1:0-2430 GCA_041592255.1 Fontimonas sp. | reverse complement strand
CGCGGCAAGACGGTGGTGATGCTGATCAACGATCCGGCGGTGCCCGACCCGGCCGATCCAACCCGCCTCGACGACGCCCTGTTCCGCGGCGCGGCGATGACCTACTACGGGCGCTGGACCTACAAATACGAGATCGCGTCAAAGCTCGGCGCTGCGGCGGCACTCATCGTCCACGACACCGGACCCGCCGGCTATCCGTGGGCCGTGGTCGAGCACAGCTGGAGCGGCGAGCAGTTCGAGCTCGCCGCAGCCGACCGCAACCTGAGCCGGGTGCCGGTGCAGGGCTGGATCAGCAACGAAAAGGCGCGTGAACTGTTCAGCGCCGCCGGCGCGGATCTCGACGCCCTGAGCCGGGCCGCGGTGACGCGCGACTTCGCGCCGGTACGGCTGCAGGCGCTGGCGAGCTACGCCATCCGCAACCAGATCCGCGAGGTGCGGTCGCACAACGTCGTCGCCCGCGTGGTCGGCAGCGAGACGCCGGACGAACACGTGATCTACGCCGCGCACTGGGACCACCTCGGCCGCAAGCCCGGGCTCGAAGGCGACAGCATCTTCAACGGTGCGCTCGACAATGCCACCGGTACCGCCGCGGTGCTGGACATCGCGCAGGCGTACACGAAGCTGCCCATGCCACCGCGACGCTCGGTGCTGTTCATGCTGGTCACGGCCGAGGAACAGGGACTGCTCGGCGCGCGGCACTATGCCACCCACCCGCTTTATCCGCTGAACCAGACGCTGGCGATGATCAACATGGACGGCCTCAACCCGTGGGGACCGACGCGGGACATTCAGGTCATCGGCAGCGGCCAGAACAGCCTCGAGGACACGCTTGGCGCCATCGTCGCACGTCAGGGTCGCGTGATCGCGCCGGACGCCGAGCCGGAGAAGGGCTTCTACTACCGCTCGGACCAGTTCGAGTTCGCCAAGGTCGGCGTGCCGGCGCTGTATGCCGACAGCGGCTCCGATTACATCGACAAGCCGGCCGGCTACGGCCTGCAGAAGCGCCGCGAATACACCGCGACCGACTACCACAAACCGTCCGACGAGGTGAAGCCGGACTGGGATCTCAGCGGCGCCGCCGCGGACATGCGGCTGCTGATGGAAGTCGGCTGGACCGTGGCCAACGCCGACACCTGGCCGACGTGGAAACCAGGCTCGGAGTTCAAAGCCACGCGCGAGGCGCAGCTGGCCGGACGCTAGGGCCTCAGGCGGCCTGCAGCAGCTCCAGCGACGACTGGTACGCGCTGCCCAGCGGGCCGTCGTTGCCCAGATCGAATCCCGGTTCGAGATCGAGCTTGGCGTACGCCGGAACCGTGGCGGGGTCGGTCGCTCGCAGGCGCGCGTCGCGCTCGCCGCGCGTGCGCAGCACCGCCACGGCCACGACGTCGGCGTGGTCTGGCGCGCCGCCGTGGTCGCGGCCAAAATCCGGCCACAGCACCGGCACGTCGACCAGCTCGGCCGGGAAGTGCCAGGCCTGCAGCACCATGCGCCCGACCCGCGGCGACAGCGCATCAATCACCGCATCCAGCGCCTCGGGGGACTCGAGCGCGGCGTCATGCGTTTCCGCCAGCCGCAGGATGGGCAGCTCGCCGACGCGGTGAATCAGACCGGCAAGCATCGCCATTTCCGGCTGCAGCATCGTGCACTGCGCCGCCAGCACCCGCGCCAGCGCAGCCACCTCGACACTGTCCTGCCAGCAGCGCGCGAGGCGCTGCTTCAAAGCCAGATTGCGCGTCTGGTACATCTGCTCGAGCGCCAGCCCATCGACCAGCAGGCGCGTGTACTGCAGCCCCAGCCGCGTCACCGCCTGCTGAATGCTGTCGACGCTGCGCCCGCCGCGCATCGCCGCACTGTTGGCCAGCCGGATCAGGCGCACCGCGATCGCCGGATCGCGCTCGATCTCGGCGGCAATCCGCGCGCTGGGCACGTCTTCGTCCTGCATCAGCCGACGGATGCGCAAGGCCACCTCCGGCAGCGTCGGCAAGGTCAGGCTGTCACGGGCCAATGTGTCCACAACCACGCGGTAGAAGCGGTCTTCGATCGACATCGAGCGTCCCCGGGTTCGCCAGCATCGTGCCGCGCGCGCGCGCGGTCGTGCGCAACGACCTGACGAGCGTTGCAGGATCGGGCGCAGAGCGGCCGCGCTACTGGCTGACCACCAGCACCACGCCGGCCAGCGCAAGCCCGACCCCCAGCGCCTGACGCGCGCGCACCGGCTCGTGCAGGAACCACGCGGCCAGCGGCAGGATGAAGACCGCGGCCAGTTCGTTGAGCACCGCGGCGATCGACGCCTGGGTGTATTTGTAGCCCGCGAGCCACAGCATCATCGACAGATAGTTGCCGGTGATGGCGCCGGCGACGATGGCCGGCCAGTGCGTGACCGAACGGTACGCGCGCCAAAGGCGGCCCAGCTGCGCGCGCGCCACGGCG
>JBFHQK010000340.1:0-2456 GCA_041592255.1 Fontimonas sp. | reverse complement strand
GCCGCCTGATCTTCGAGGTCTACCGCGAACTGGGCTTCGACAAGGTTGAAGTGAAGCTGTCGACGCGCCCGGAAAAACGCATCGGCGACGACGCGGTCTGGGATCGCGCCGAGGCCGAGCTGGCGCGCGCCTGCGAGCTGATGGGCGCGCCGTACAGCGTGCAGCCCGGGGAGGGCGCGTTCTACGGGCCCAAGCTCGAGTTCACGCTGTTCGACGCAATCGGCCGCGCCTGGCAGTGCGGCACCGTGCAGGTGGACTTCAATCTGCCCGAGCGCTTCCAGATCGAGTATGTCGCCGAGGACGGCTCGCGCCAGCGGCCGGCGATGCTGCACCGCGCGGTGCTGGGCTCGCTGGAGCGTTTCATCGGCATTCTGATCGAGCAGCACGCCGGCGCGTTTCCGTTCTGGCTCGCGCCGCTGCAGGCGGTCGTCGCGCCGATCGTGTCCGACGCCGACCCCTACGCCACCGAGGTCTGCGCGGCGCTGCGGGTCGCCGGCATCCGTGCGGAGAGCGACCTGCGCAACGAGAAGATCAACTACAAGATCCGCGAGCACGCGACACACAAAGTGCCGGTGATCGTCGTCGTCGGCCGCAAGGAAGCCGAGGAGCGCACCGTGACGCTGCGCTTCCGCGGCGAGGAGAAGCAGGAGACCTTGCGGCTGGCCGATGCCGTCGCCCGGCTCAGCGCGCTCTGCAGCGCGCCGGCGGCGGACGGCTGATCGCCCATGCGGCGGCTACTGCTGCTGGCGCTGGGGCTGCTGTGGGTGCCGGCGGTGCTGCGGGCGCACGACAGCGCCATCCCGGGCGTGAGCATCGAGGGCGAGTGGCGGCAGGGCAGCGTGCTGTTCGGACGTGCGCCGGCCCAGTCGCGCGTGTGGTTCAACGGCCGTGCGCTGCGGGTGGCCGATGACGGCCGCTTCGTGTTCGGCCTGCACCGCGACGAAGGGCCGAGTGCCGAGCTGCAGGTGCAGCTGCCGGATCAGTCGACGGTGTCGACGCTGCGCGCCGCAGTCCAGACGCGTGAATACCGGATCCAGCGCATCGACGGGCTGCCGCCGAAAATGGTGACGCCGCCGGCCGAGGTGCTGGCACGCATCGAGGCGGAGCAGCGTCAGGTGGCGCGCGCGCGCGACCGCGACAGCGCGCTCCAGGGCTTTGCCGAAGCCTTCATCTGGCCCTGCGTCGGTCCGATCTCGGGCGTGTTCGGCAGTCAGCGCATCCTCAACGGCGAGCCCAAGCAGCCGCACTATGGCGTCGATGTCGCCGTGCCCACCGGCACGCCGGTGCGGGCGCCGGCCGGCGGCATCGTCAGTCTGGCGCACCCGGACATGTACTACACCGGCGGCACGCTGATGATTGACCACGGCCACGGACTGTCATCGGCGTTCCTGCATCTGTCGAAGCTGCGGGTGCGGGAAGGCCAGACGGTGCGGCAGGGCGATGTCATCGCCGAAGTCGGCGCCACCGGGCGCACCACTGGAGCGCACCTCGACTGGCGGGTGAACTGGTTCGATGCGCGGGTCGACGCGCAGGAGCTGGTGCCGCCGATGCCGCAGCAATAGGGCGTTCAGTGGCGCCGGCGCTGCGCTTCAAGGCATTGTCGGCGCGCGTCGCTTCACCCCGGCGGCCACTTCATCGGACGGCCGGCGAGGATATGCAGGTGCAGGTGGAACACCGACTGTCCGGCATTGGCGCCGTTGTTGACCACCAGCCGGAACGCATCGCCAAAGCCCTCGGCTGAAGCGATCTTCGGCGCGGCGAGCATCAGGTGGCCGAGCAGCGCCTGGTCCTCCGGATCGGCGCTGTCGAGGCGCGAAATCGGTTTGCGCGGCACCAGCAGAATGTGGACCGGGGCGGCCGGGTTGACATCGCGGAAGGCGACGCAGAGTTCGTCCTCGTAGACGATGGTGCCGGCGATCTCGCGGTCGATGATTTTTTCAAACAGGGTCTTCGTGGCGGGCATGGCATGACGTGCGGATCAGTCGAATTGGTAGCATACGCCGTTTGATTCCACGCTCCGGCATGACTTCCTCCTCCTCCGACGCCGTCCGCAAACCCTGGCCGACTTACCGGCGCCTGCTCGGTTACTCGCTGCCGCACTGGCGCGTGATGGTGCTCGCATCGCTGGCCACCGCCGGTTTCGCGGCGGTGGATGCCAGCTTCGCGGCGCTGGTCAAGCCGCTGCTCGACAAGGCCTTCGTCGAGCAGAACCCCACGTATATCCGCACGATGCCGCTGCTGATCGTCGGACTGTTCCTGCTGCGCGGCATCAGCTCGTTTGGCGCGACCTACGGCATGTCCTGGGTCGCGCGGCGCGTCGTCAAGGACGTGCGCGGCCAGCTGTTCGACAAGCTGCTGCGCCTGCCGGTGCGCTACTACGACCGGGTCAATTCCAGCGCACTGATTGCGCGGCTGACCTACCATGTCGAGCAGCTCGCCGACGCCGCGAGCACGGT
>JBFHQK010000339.1:0-2494 GCA_041592255.1 Fontimonas sp. | reverse complement strand
GCCGGCGGCGCCATCAGCAGCCGCCACGACAGCGCGATGGTGCCGTCCGGCGCACAGCTGCCCCATTGGGTCTGCGGGTCGGCGATCGACAGGCTGCGCCAGCCCACGCCGGCACGAACGGCCTCCTCGTCAAGCAGCCGGCGCGCCTCGAGTTGCGCGCGATGCATCAGCTCGCGGCGCAGCGCCAGCTCGAGCTTGTGCGCGCTGTCGCGCAGCGCGGCCGGGGCAAACAGCGTGATCACTTCGGGTTCGACGCGGACCTGGATCCGTCGCAGCGTGGCCGGCTCGATGCACACCGGCACCAGCGTGCCGCGCAGCAGGATCTCGTCGGTACCGTCCCAGCGCGGTGGTGGCGGCGGCGGGTTGGCGGCGTCGCGCGCGGCGAACTCGGCGAGCTTGTCGCGCACCCAGGGCTCGCGCGAACGCAGGAACGCCAGCGCATCGGCGCGCGGCACCCAGCGCGGATACACCAGCACCACCTCGCGATCGGGCCGCACCTCGACCCGGATGTTGCGCGCGCGTGCGCTCAGCTGCTCGCGCAGGCGGTAGTCGTCGCGGAACAGATCAAACTGCATGGCCGTCCCAATCACCCCGTCAATGCGTCGTCCGGCCGGCACGCCGCGCCGCCGGCGCTTTTTTGTTCACGCCCGGAGGCAAGCCGCGATCTAGCGCGGTTTGCTGCACCGCACATCGGATTTATCCACAAGCTTATCCCCTCGGTCTGTCGATAAATGGTCGCAGGCCGGTGGATAAACGGCTCAGCCGCCGACATAGCCGATCCGGGCCAGCACGCCATCGAGCTCGTCGAGCGAGTGGAACTTGACGCGAAGTTCACCTTTGCCGCCGCGATCGGCCTGCACCGTCACCGGGCAGGCCAGCAGATCCGACAGCTCGCGTTCCAGGCGTTTCCAGTCACTGGCCTTGCCCGGCTTGAACACGATCTTGCGCTCGCGCGCAGCCGCGATCCTGCGCTCGAGCTGACGCACCGACAGCTTCTGCCGGATCACCTCATCGGCCCAGCGCACCTGCTCGTCGAGGGCGACGCCGGCCAGCACCTTGGCGTGCCCCGGGTGCAGGTGCCCTTCGTTGACCAGCGCCTGCACCGGCGGCGCCAGGTTGAGCAGACGCAGGTAGTTGCTGACGTACTCGCGGGACTTGCCGATGCGCTCGCCGATCTCCTCATGGGTGAGTTCGAACAGTTCACCCAGGCGCTTGAGGCCGGCGGCGGTTTCCAGCGGCGTCAGCGACTCGCGCTGCAGGTTCTCGATCAGGCCGACGACGAAGGCCTCGGTGTCCGACAGATCGTCACGGATCACCGCCGGGATCTCGTGCAGTCCGGCCTGCTGCGCCGCACGCCAGCGGCGTTCGCCGGCCAGCAGCTCGAAGCCCCAGACGCGCGTGCGCAGCACCACCGGCTGCACCACGCCGGACTCGCGGATGCTCTCGGCCAGCTCGGCCAGCGCATCGGCGTTGAAGTGGCGCCGCGCCTGCTGGCTGCCCGGTCGGATCAGGTCGATCGGGACTTCGCGGATCTCGGCGGGGGACTTCTTTGAACTCATCCGTTTATTGTACGTGGCGCACCAGCGGCGCATGGGATAATGCGCGCTCGCTCCCGAGCCAAGCCCTGCCATGGAAGAACAGTTTCGCGCCATCATCGAAGCGATCGGCGAAAACCCCGACCGCGAAGGTCTCGTGCGCACGCCCCACCGCGCCGCGCGCGCGATGGAGTTCCTGACCCAGGGCTACGAGCAGAATCTCGACGAAATCGTCAACCAGGCGGTATTCGAGTCCAGCAACGACGAGATGGTGATCGTCAAGGACATCGAGCTGTATTCGCTGTGCGAACATCATCTGCTGCCGTTCATCGGCAAGGCGCACGTGGCCTACCTGCCCAGCGGCAAGGTGATCGGCCTGTCGAAGATCCCGCGCATCGTCGACATGTATGCGCGCCGGCTGCAGATCCAGGAGAACCTGACCCAGCAGATCGGCCAGTCGATCGAGTCCGTCACCGGCGCGCTGGGCGTGGCCGTGGTCATCGAAGCGAAGCATCTGTGCGCGATGATGCGCGGCGTGCAGAAGCAGAATTCGGCGATGGTCACGTCGGTGATGCTTGGGCGCTTTCGCGACGACCCGCGCACGCGCCAGGAATTTCTCGAGTTGATCCGCGCCGGACGCTGAGCCCGACGGCGCGGCGCATGACCGGCGCACCGCACTCCCGCTAGACTCGGGCGTCGCCCGCATCACGCCGGTAGCCCGCAAACCTCAGATCAGGGAAGTGCGATGAACGCGAACGGACCCGACGCCGAAGCAATGGCCCAGCGCGAAGTGCTGGATGCGCTCGCGCCGCAGGTGCAGGCGCTGATGCAGCGCCACCGCGACAGCCGCAAGCTGTGGATGCCCAGCGACCTGCTGCCGGCCGACGAGCACAGCGACGCGGCGCACGATGCCGAGCTGCTGGCGCTGCGCGCGCGTGCGCGCGGGCTGCCCGACAGCG
>JBFHQK010000338.1:0-2532 GCA_041592255.1 Fontimonas sp. | reverse complement strand
CTTCGTCAAGGAGGCGGGTATCGACGTCAGTCGGCCGAGCGCGAAGACCGCGGAGCGCAAGGAGCGCGGCAACATCCTGATCGCGATCCGTCCCAACGGCGAAGTCTGGATCGACAAGCGCGTGATCGACCTGCGCGCGGTGCGCGCGACGGTGGAGCGCCTGCATGCCGAGAACCCGGAAGGGTCGGTGGTGATCATCGCCGACAAGTCGTCGCAGACCGGCACGCTGGTTGAGGTGATGGACCAGGTGCGCCTTGCCGGCGTGTTCAACGTGTCGATCGCGGCGGATCAGGGCGGGGGCGGCTGATGAAGCGCACCGCGATCGCCGTCGGCCTGGCGGCGCTCATTGCATTCGGTCTGTTCTGGATCATGCACCTGCTGATTCTCGGCAGGAACGTGGACGCGAAGAAGGACACGACCAGCGCGGTGATCGATTTCGTCCGCCTCAAGCGCGACTCGCAGCTGGAGACGCGCACGCGCAGCAAGCCGGAGAAGCCGCCTCCACCGAAGCAGCCGCCGCCGCCGCAGATGAAGGTGCAGGCGCAGGCCAAGCCGGACATGTCGCCGACGCCGTTCAACGTGCCGAAGATGAACCTGCCGACGAGCATCACCGGCGGGCCGTTCCTCGGTACGTTTTCCTCGGGCGACATTCAGGGCGATGCCGAGCTGATTCCGCTGGTGCGCATCGCGCCGCAGTATCCGCGGCAGGCGCTGCGTGATGGCATCGAAGGCGAGGTCACGCTGGAGATCACGGTCGGCCCGGATGGCACGGTGAAGTCGGCGCGCGTCAAGAGCGCCAAGCCGCGTGGCTACTTCGAGTCGGCCGCGGTCTCGGCCGCGTACAAGGGACGCTTCCGTCCCAAGGTCGTTGACGGCAAGCCCCAGGAAACCTCGGGCGTGTATACCGTCAAGTTCAAGATGGGCGAATGACGATGCTACGGGCACTCAAAGCGGCGACGGCGGCCCTGGTCGCAATCTGCGTGTTGGCGGTGGCGCCCGTGTCCACCGCAAGCGCGCAGGGCGCGCAGAAGAAGGAACGCAAGGCATCGGGCACGCTGTCCGAGGGCACCTATCGCCAGCTCGAGCGCATCCACGATCTGATCGGCAAGAACAAGAACTCCGAGGCGCTGGAGAAGGCGCAGGCGCTGGTCGACCGCGTCGGCAACGACTATGAAAAGGCCGTTGTCCGGCAGACGATGGCCTTCATCTACATCTCGCAGAACAACTACAAGGCGGCGATCGCGGCCTTCGAAGAAGCGCTCAAGCTCGACGCGCTGCCGCAGCAGCCCTACGAGCAGATGCTCTACAACGTCGCGCAGCTGTATTTCCAGGACGGCCAGACCGACCGGACGATTCAGCGCATGGAGGCCTATTTCGCGGAGGCGATGACGCCGCCGGTGGCCGACGCGCACATCCTGCTCGCCAGCGCCTACGCCGAGCGCAAGCGCTTTGCCGATGCACTGCCGCAGGTCGACACCGCGCTGTCCAAGGTCAAGGAGCCGAAGGAATCGTGGCTGCAGCTCAAGCTCGCGCTGCATTACGAGCTCAAGCAGTTCCCGCAGTGCGCCGAGGTGCTGCTCAGGCTGGTGTCGCTGGTCCCGGCCAAGGAAGACTACTGGAAGCAGCTGTCCAGCATCCTGTTCGAAATCCAGAAGGACAAGGAGTCGCTGGCCGTACTGGCGCTGGCCGAGCGCCAGGGCTTCCTCGATACCGAGAGCGAGCTGCGCAATCTCGCCAACATCTATCTGCTGCTGAACATCCCGTACAAGGCGGCCGAGATCCTTGAGCGCGGTCTGGAGCAGAAGATTCTCAAGGCGGACGAGAAGATTCTGCAGCTGACCGGCGATGCGTGGACGATGGCGCGCGAGTACGGCAAGGCCGAGGTGGTGCTCAAGCGGGCGGCCACGCTGTCCGACAGCGGCGAGACCTATTACCGGCTCGGGCAGATCTTCGTCGAAGACGAGCGCTGGAAGGATGCCCTGGATGCGCTCGACAAGGCGCAGGCCAAGGGTGTCAAGCGCATGGGCGATGCGGCCTACCTCGAGGGCGTTGCCGCATTCCAGGCCGGCAACCGCAAGCGGGCAATCGAGTCGCTGCGCAAGGCGCAGAACTACGATGCCAGCCGCAATGCGGCGTCGCAGTGGCTCAACCACATCGCGCAGATCGAGGAGGCGGAAGCCCAGGCTGCGCTCGCGGCCGCGGCCGCCAAAGAGGCGGCCGCCGAAGACGCCGCCAAGGCGAACTGACGCATCACCGCCGGCCGACGCAGGCTTCGATGGCGCTGAGTCGGCCGGTACAGGTCGTCGCCGCGTTTGCGGCGGTGTACCTGGTGTGGGGCTCGACCTATCTGGCGATCCGCGTCGGCGTCGCCGACCTGCCGCCGGTGCTGTTCGCCGGCGTCCGCTTTCTGCTTGCCGCACCGCTGATGCTGGCCTATGCCGCGATGCGCGGCGCGCGGCTGCCGGCGAGTCGCCGTGACTGGATCGTGATTGCGCTGACCGCGCTGATGATGCTGGTCGGCGGCAATGGTCT
>JBFHQK010000337.1:0-2534 GCA_041592255.1 Fontimonas sp. | reverse complement strand
GTCGGCCGTCGGCTATCAGCCGACGCTGGCCGGGGAGATGGGCTTCCTGCAGGAGCGGATCACGTCCCTCAAGGGCCGGTCGATCACCTCGATGCAGGCGATCTACGTGCCGGCCGACGACATCACCGACCCGGCACCGCACACTGCGTTCGCGCATCTGGATGCCACCACGGTGCTGAGCCGTCCGCTGACGGCGCTGGGTATCTATCCGGCCGTCGATCCGCTCGACTCCACCTCGCGCCAGCTCGACCCCAACGTCGTCGGCACCGAGCACTACCAGACCGCGCGTGACGTGCAGGGCGTGCTGCAGCGCTACAAGGAGCTCAAGGACATCATCGCGATCCTGGGCATGGACGAGCTGTCCGAAGAGGACAAGCAGATCGTCGCCCGCGCGCGCAAGATCCAGCGCTTCCTGTCGCAGCCGTTCCACGTCGCCGAAATCTTCACCGGCTCGCCGGGCAAGTACGTGCCGCTGTCGGAGACGATTCGCGGTTTCCGCGGCATCGTCGCCGGTGAGTTCGATCACCTGCCGGAACAGGCGTTCTACATGGTCGGCACGATCGACGAGGCTGTCGAGAAGGCGAAGAAGCTCTGATATCCGTGAGGCGGGAGGCGGGAGGCGGAAGGCGCAAGCCCGAGCCGAGCGCTTCCGGCCTCGCCGGTCGCCACAGGTAAATCGACATGGCAAACATTCACATCGACATCGTTTCCGCCGAGGGGCACATCCACACCGGCGAGGCGAAGATGGTGTTCGCGCCGGCGGAAATGGGTGAGGTCGGCATCGCGCCGCGGCACACGCCGCTGCTGACCCGTCTCAAGCCGGGTACGGTGCGCGTGCAGCCGCCGGAAGGCGAGGAACTGCAGTTCTTCGTCGGCGGCGGCATTCTGGAAATCCAGCCCTTCCTCGTCACCGTGCTCGCCGACACCGCGCTGCGCGCCAAGGATGCCGACGAGGCGGCGGCGCTGGCAGCCAAGCAGGCGGCCGAGGAGAAGCTTGCCGGTGCCAAGTCGGATCTCGACCTGGCGCGTGCGCAGTCCGAGCTGATCGAAGCCGCCGCGCGACTGCAGTTCGTGCAGAAGCTGAAGAACACCACGCGCGGTTCCTGAGCCGGCGCACCGGCGTCCCGCGTTGCAGATGCACGTCCCGCTCATGTTCACGCAGCATGAGCGGGATTTTTTATTGCTGAACAATCAATCAAAGCGCCCAAGCGCCACGGCCGACGGGCGGCGCGCCACGGGACACATCGCAGGCCGGCGTTGGCCGGTCGCCGTCATTGAGGGGTCGGAGCGCGCATGAAGACCGCACCGCTGCATTGCATCGTTCTGGCCGCAGGGCAGGGCACGCGCATGAAGAGCGCGCTGCCCAAGGTGCTGCACCCGCTGGCCGGCCGGCCGATGCTGGCGCACGTGCTGGCCGCGGCACGGGGCGTGGGCGCGGCGGCGACGCACGTGGTCTACGGCCACGGCGGCGCGCAGGTGCGCGGCTGGTTCGCCGCCACCGCTGGCGGCGACAGCGACGTGCAGTGGGCAGAGCAGTCCGAGCAGCTCGGCACCGCGCATGCGGTGCAGCAGGCGATGCCGGCGGTGCCGGACGCGGCCACGGTGCTGGTGATGTACGGCGACGTGCCGCTGATTGCGCCCGAGACGCTGGGCGCGCTGCTGGATGCCGGCCGGCGCACGCTCGCGATTCTGACGGTCGAACTCGATGAGCCCTTCGGCTACGGGCGCATCCTGCGCAACCGCAGCGGCGCCGTCACCGGGATCGTCGAACAGAAGGACGCCAACGCGCGGCAGCAGCGCATCCGCGAGGTCAACACCGGCTTCGTCGCCGCGCCGGCCAAGCGCCTGCGCAGCTGGCTGAACAAAGTGCGCAACGACAACGCCAAGGGCGAGTACTACCTGACCGACATCGTCGCGCTGGCGGTCAAGGACAAGCTCAAGGTGGCGACCATCGCCGCCAGCAGCGCCGAGGAAGTCGAAGGCGTCAACGACCGCGCCCAGCTGGCACGGCTGGAACGCGCCTACCAGCGTCGCCAGGCCGAAGCCCTGATGCGCAACGGCCTGCATCTGGCGGACCCGGCGCGCTTCGATCTGCGCGGCGAGCTGGTGCACGGCCGCGATGTCAGCATCGACGTCGGCTGTGTGTTCGAGGGCCGGGTCGAGCTCGGCGACAACGTGCGCATCGGCCCGCATTGCGTGCTGCGCGACATGCGCATCGGCGCCGGCACGGTGATCGAGCCGCATTCGGTGCTGGAGTCCTCGCAGGCCGGCCGCAACTGCCGCATCGGTCCGTTCGCGCGGCTGCGGCCGCAGACCGAGCTGGCCGACGAGGTGCATATCGGCAACTTTGTCGAGGCCAAGAACACCACGCTCGGCACCGGCAGCAAGGCCAATCACCTGGCCTATCTCGGCGACGGCAGCGTCGGTGCCGGCGTCAACATCGGCGCGGGCACGATCTTCTGCAACTACGATGGCGCCAACAAGCACCAGACGGTGATCGAGGACGAAGTCTTCATCGGCTCGGACACGCAGCT
>JBFHQK010000336.1:0-2541 GCA_041592255.1 Fontimonas sp. | reverse complement strand
GAGCCGGTGCCCGCGTCGCCGAAGGCGACGAAGCGCACCGACCGCGCCGGGGATGCGTCGCGAGCCATATCGACCGGAGTCGAGCTGCTGTTGCAGCCTGCAACGCTAACCAGCACAAGCCCGGCGATCAGAAGGCGCATAAGACTCACCATTGAGGAATCCGGATATCGTGGCGGATCGATGTGACACGCAGATGACCGGACCGCGGGTGCACCCTGCGGCGCTCGCGCTGGTTGCGTCCGCGCGGTGGTGCGGTGGCTGGCGGGATGCTAGGGACCGCCGCGTGCACTCGATGACGCGGGCTGGTGCGGCCTGTCGTCGGCTGGTGGATGCCAGGCCTCATCGGCGCCCAGGACCGGCCGTGCTGCGACGAGTCCCTGCGGATGTCCCTGCAGGAAGGTCCGCATCAGCAGTTCGGCGATGACGCCGGTGGTGATGAACTGCACGGCGAACATCAGCAGCAGGATCGAGACCAGCAGCAGCGGGCGGCCGCCGATGTGCGCGCCGAGAGCGAACTTGCACCACGCCAGGTAGGCCATTCCCGCGCTGCCGGCCGTGCCCAGCAGCAGGCCGAGCCCGCCGAAGAAATGGCCCGGGCGGGTGCGGAAGCGCAGAAAGAAGAATGCGGTCAGCAGGTCCAGCAGCACGTGATAGCTGCGCGCCAGCCCGTACTTGGACGCACCGGCGACGCGGGCGTGATGCGCGACGTCGATTTCGCCGATGCGCTGCGGCGAGGTCACCATGGCGGTCCACACCGGAATCAGGCGGTGCATTTCACCATACAGGCGTACGCGCTTGATCACGGCACCGCGGTAGAGCTTCAGCGAGCAGCCGTAGTCGGAGATGCGGACGCCGGTGACGCGCGCGATCAGATGGTTGGCCAGCCGCGACGGCAGTTTGCGCCACAGCCAGTGGTCCTGCCGGTTGACGCGGCGTCCGCACAGCAGGTCCAGGTCGCGCGCGATCAGCGCATCGACCATGCGCGGAATGTCGCGCGGATCATTCTGCAGGTCGCCATCGAGCGTCGCGATCAGGTCGCCGCGTGCCGCGTCGATGCCGGCCTGCATCGCCGCGGTCTGGCCATGGTTGCGGGCAAAGCTGAGCGTGCGCACATGCGCGCCGAAGCGGTCGCGTACCTGCGCCATCTCGACTGCGGTCGTATCGCGGCTGCCGTCGTTCACCAGGATCAGTTCCCACCGTCCGGCGTAGCCGGCGAGCGCAGCGTGAATGCGCTCGCTCAAGGGCAGCACGTTGTCGGCCTCTTGATAGAGCGGGATGACCACCGACAGGCTCGGGCGGGTGGTCACGCGGCGGTCTCGGGGCTTGCCACCGGAGGACGCAGGCTCAGGCCCAGCGCGCCGGCAATCAGCGCAACACCCAGCAGCAGCGCATGCACTTGCACGGCGGCGCTCACCGCAGGCACCCAGTCGGGGGACCAGGGCAGCAGTCCCAGCAGCACGCCGGCCTCATAGGTGCCGGCGCCCAGCGGCGCGTGCACCGGCAGAATCGCCGCGACATCGCCGCCCAGTGCGCCCAGCACACCGGCGGCCACGGGTAGCGGCAGAATCAGCGTCAGCGCCGTGCCCACACCGAGCAGTTTGCCGCCCCAGGCGAGCCAGCTCAGCGCCAGGTCGCGCGCGGCGGCGGGCGCGTCCGGCGCGGCGGCGGTGAGCAGGTGCTGCAGGTGCGGCCAGCGCCGCGCCAGCGACGGCGCCAGCTGCGAGATCAGCAGCGGCAGCAGCAACCCCAGCAGCGCGACGCTCACGCCGATCCAGCGCCAGCGGTCGTGTCCGAAGCCGAGCAGGACCAGGCCGCCGAGCGTACCGAGCACGTGCAGATCCTGCAGGCGCAGCCGCAGCAGCAGGCCGCTGCCGCGTGCCAGCGACACGCCGAAATGCCGGTGCAGCTGCAGCGGCAGGCTGAGTTCGCCCAGCCGCGCGGGCAGCAGCCAGTTGGCGGCGTTGTGCACCGCGAAGACGCGGATCACGTCGAACAGGCGCGCATCGGCCGACGCCGGTAGCGCCGCGCGCAGGCGCAACGAGCGCAGCAGGTAGCTCACCCCCAGTGCGAGCAGGACCAGCAGCACCGGCGGTGCGCCGGCAGTGAGCGCACGCAGCAGCAAGGTTCGCCAGCCGATGAGGGCCTCCACCGCGACGACGTAGCACAGGATGACGAGCGCAACGACGAGGTTGCGGCGCAGGTCCGGGACGGTGGGCCCGCGGCGGCGTGCAACGGACGGTGGACGCTCAGCTAACCACACGGGGCATGGGCGCTCGGCAGGCACGACGGCGTATTCACGCAAGCGGGGGGCACTGATGTCAGTGCGTTGCGTTGCCGACGCAGCGCCGCTTGTTGGACTTGTCAGCCTCGTGGCCTTGCCCTATCGTGGCCTGTTCAAGCCGGGGGTGCCCACGCGATGCAGGCGGGCTGAGATCAAACCCTTGGAACCTGGCCGGTCCGTCAGTTCATGGCAGCGGCAGAGGGAAGGCTCAGCGCGGGGGCGACCGGACCTCGCGTGCTTTCCTCTGCGGCCGCAGAGGT
>JBFHQK010000335.1:0-2550 GCA_041592255.1 Fontimonas sp. | reverse complement strand
GCCAGCCGATTGACATCCAGGCGCGCCGGTTGAGCCACAACGATACGGTCGAACTTGTCGGCACGACGATGACATTCGTCGTGCAGCCCTGACCCTGGCCATGCGTGCGCCGGTAGCGCGCCGACCCGGGTATCACGCGCCCCGCCGGCCGACTGGAGTCGCCACATGAACAAGCTGATGCTGACGACCGCCGCGCTGCTGCTCACCAGCGGCGCGTGCGCCACCGACCGCCCGGCCGCGGACGCGCCCGCAGCGGCGCCGGAGCCTGTGCCGGCGCGGCAGTGCCTGCAGCACACTGGCAGCCGCATCAAGCGTGACCCGGCGCAGCCCTGCCTGCCGGCGGCCGGCGAGGTCTATACCCGCGAGGATCTCGATCGCACCGGCGCCATCACCACCAGCGACGCGTTGCGCAAGCTCTCGCCCGCGCTGCACTGAGCCGCCTGGCTGCAGGTCGCGCCCGCCGCGGCCTCAGATCACGCCGCCGACGTGACGGAAGTGCACGCGCTGGGTCAGGCCGCAGAACAATTCGTAGGACAGCGTCCCGGCCCAGGCTGCGATCTCCTCGGCCGGCAGGCCGTCGCCCCAGAGCAGCACCGCATCGCCGACCTGCGCCTCCGGCACCTGACGCAGATCGACCGTGATCATGTCCATCGACACGCGACCGGCGAGATACGCGCGACGCCCGCGAACCAGCACCGGGGTGCCGTTGCGGAATGCGCGGTGCATGCCATCGGCATAGCCGACCGCGATCACGCCGATGCGCATGCGTTCCGGGCAGCGGTAAGTCAGCCCGTAGCCGATCCCCTCACCGGCGGCGTACTCGCGCACTGCGATGATGCGGCTTTCCAGACGCATCGCCGGTTTGAGGCCTAGCTGCGCCGCCGAGGTATCGGGCATCGGCGAGCAGCCATAGAGCGCCAGCCCCGGGCGCACCCAGTCCACCCGCGACTGCGGCCAGGCGATCAGCCCGGCGGAGTTCGCGATCGAGCGCGGTCCGGGAATGCCGTTCAGTGCCGCCTCGAAACGCGCGATCTGCTCGCGCGTAAATGGATGCGCCGGCTCGTCGGCACAGGCCAGATGCGTGATCCAGCCGGCAAACGACCAGCCGGGGTGCCGCTCCAGGATCCCGCGCAGTCGCGGCACATCCGCCAACGGAAAGCCAAGCCGGTGCATGCCGCTGTCGAGCTTGAACCATACCGACAGCCGCGCGCTCGCCGGCAGGCGCTCGAGCAGCTCGATCTGCCAGTGGTCATGCACCACCACCTGCAGGCGCTCGTACACCGCCTGGGCCGCTTCCTCGCCTGAAATCACGCCTTCGAGCAAGGCAATCGGCGCCTGAATGCGCGCCTGGCGCAGCTGCATCGCCTCCTCGAGACAGGCCACCGCCAGCGCATCGACGCCACCGGCCTCGAGCGCGCGCGCCACCGGTACCGCGCCATGGCCATAAGCATCGGCCTTGACCGCGGCCATCACGCGCGAGTGCGGCGCCAGCCGGCGCACGACCCCCAGAGTGTGGCGAACGGCCGCCAGATCGATGGTGGCGGTCACGCGCGGGATCATGCGTCGAAATCTGCCGTGTAACCCGAGGCCAGATTCTCGAAGCGGGTGAACTCGCCAAGAAACGCCGTCTTGACGGTGCCCAGCGGGCCGTTACGCTGCTTGGCGATGATGATCTCCGCCGAGCCCTTGTCCGGCGACTCCTTGTTGTAGACCTCGTCGCGGTAGATGAAGACCACCAGGTCGGCGTCCTGCTCGATACCGCCGGATTCGCGCAGATCGGCCATGCGCGGACGCTTGTTGTCGCGCTGCTCGACGCCGCGGTTGAGCTGCGACAGCGCGATCACCGGAACCGCGAGCTCCTTGGCCAGCGCCTTGAGGCTGCGGGAGATCTCGGAGATCTCATTGGTGCGGTTGTCCTTGCTGCCGGGGACCTGCATCAGCTGGATGTAATCGACCACGATCAGACCCAGGCCATGCCGCGCCTTGATGCGTCGCGCGCGGGCGCGCAGCTCCAGCGGCGACAGCGCCCCGGTTTCGTCGATATAGAGCGGCGCCTCGCGGATCAAGCCGCCCTGCGACACCAGACGATCCATGTCTCGATCATCGAGATCGCCGCCGCGCAGCTTGCCCATCGGAATGCGCGCGAACGAGGACACCATACGCAGCGCCAGCTGCTCGGCCGGCATTTCCATGCTGAACACCGCCGCCGGCTGTTTCTCGTACAGCACGACGTGCTCCGCGACGTTGAGCGCAAAGCTGGTCTTGCCCATCGACGGACGTCCGGCGAGGATCACCAGATCGCCCGGATGCAGACCCATGGTCTTGGCATCGAAGTCGGTGAAGCCGGTCGCCAACCCAGCCAGGCCTTCGGGGTTCTGGCGCAGCGACTCGATGCTCCGCTCGAGCTTGTCCATCAGCTCAGGCATCGAGTGATAGCTGGATTTCGCGTGCTCGGCGCGCGAGCGCAGCGCGAACACTTTCTGCTCGGCCAGATCGAGCAGATCGGCGTAACCGCGGCCTTCCGGGCGGAAGCCGAGCTCAGCGATGTCG
>JBFHQK010000334.1:0-2551 GCA_041592255.1 Fontimonas sp. | reverse complement strand
CGCACGGTGGTGCCGGCCTCGGCATCGCCGCAGGTGGTGCAGCCGCCGCTGTCGAGCGAGCAGGCGGTCGATCCGGAAGAGGCGTTTGTCGCCTCGCTGTCCTCCTGCCACATGCTGTTCTTTCTGTTTCATGCGGCCCGGGCCGGGTTTGTCGTCGAGCGCTACGAGGACCAAGCCGCCGGCACGATGGGCCGCAATGCGGCGGGGCGTATCGCCATGCTCAAGGTCGAGCTGCGGCCGCGCATTGCCTGGGGCGGCGGGCACGCACCCACGCCGGCCGAGATCGACGCGTGTCACGCGCGTGCGCATCACGACTGCTTCATCGCCAACTCGGTGAGCTGCGAAGTGTTAGTGGCCCCACCAAACTGAGGGCGGCCGGGCCGCGGTCGCGTGGCAGAATGAAACCACGCAACGGCCGGCCCGCACAGCGCGCGCCGCGCCCCGGCTCCCACGCAACCGGATCAGCACATGCAGGCGCCAGAGCGGGCACATGGACAGATCGTCGAGGCGGATTTTCAGCCGCACCCTTGGCTGCGCGGCCCGCACATCCAGACGATGCTGCCGGCGCTGCTGCGACCGCCGCCGCCGCTGCCGCTGCAGCGTGAGCGGCTCGAGCTGCCGGACGGCGACTTCGTCGACCTGGCCTGGAGCGGGCCGCACGGTGCGTCCCGCATCGCGGTGCTGGTGCATGGCCTGACCGGCGGCTTTCAGTCCAAGTATCTGCGCGGACTGGCGGTGCAGCTGCTGCGCCGCCACTGGCGCGTCGTGATCCTGCAGCTGCGCGGCGGCGGCGACGAGCCGAACCGGCACCCGCGCTGCGACCACCACGGCGACACCGGCGACCTGCGGCATCTGTGGCGCGTGCTCCGCCAGCGGCACCCGGACGCGCGGCTGGCGACGGTGGGCTGGTCGCTGGGCGCCAACGTCCTGCTCAAGGCACTCGGCGAGGAGGGCGACGCCGCGCCGCTGAGCGTCGCCGCCGCCGGCTGTGCGCCGTTTCAGCTTGATCTCTGTGCCGAGAAGCTGCGGACCGGCAGCGCGCGCGTCTACCAGGCCCGCCTGCTGGCGGATCTGAAGGTGATCGCGCGGCGCAAGCACGCCGCGGTGCCGGCGCCGCCGCCGGTCAATATCCGCCGCACCCTCGCGGCGCGGGATTTCTTCGAGTTCGACGATGCCTACACCGCGCCGATGAACGGCTTCCGCGACGCGCGCGACTATTACGCACGCTGCGCCTGCGGCCAGTTTCTGCGCGACATCCGCCGCCCGACGCTGATCGTCAACGCCAAGGACGACCCGTTCATGACCCCGCAGGTGCTGCCGACGCCGGACCAACTCTCACCGTGGGTCACGCTCGAAGTCGCGCGCTGCGGCGGTCACGTCGGCTTCGTTGCCGCCGGGCGCGGCGGGGTGCCGAGCTTCTGGCTCGAACACCGCCTCGCCCACTATCTCGAACAGTCACTGCCGGCCTGACGCCGCGCTCAGGGGCGTTGCGGTATCGCGCGCTCGAGAAACTCGCGCGCTGACATTGCCAGCAGCTCGCGTTCCGACAGGCAGACCGGATCGCCGTCGTAGCTGATCGCATGCACCGTCCACAGCCCCAGCTCGGCGTCCCAGCGCATGTCGCAGCTGCGCTCCGCGGCGAGGCGGATCGCTTCGCTCATGGTCATGGCCGGCCTCCGCGTTCACGATGTGCCTGAGCTTACGCCGCTGCGCCCAGCGCGCACACCGCTTCGCGCCACATCGCATGCTGTGGCGTGGCACCTTCCTGCACGCGCTTGAGCTGGGCGGCGATGGCGTCGACCAGGCCCTGGTCGCGGAAGCGGATCTCGCGCACGCCGTCGCCGATCGCCGTGATGCGTGCGACGCGCGCCGCGGTACCGGTGCCAAAGGCCGCTCCGAGCAGGCCGGCGCTTTCGGCGTGCGCAAGATCATCGAGGGCGATCGGCATTTCGCGCACCGGCACGCCGGCTTCGGCCAGCAGCTGCATGACGCTGCTGCGCGTGACGCCGGGCAGGATCGTGCCGTCGAGCGGCGGCGTCAGCACTTCGCTGCCGATCTGCACGAACAGATTCATCGTGCCGGCTTCGGCCAGCAACCGGTGCGTGTGCGCGTCGAGCCAGACGACGTCGTCATAGCCGCGCTGGTGTGCGCGCTGCAGCCCGGGCAGGCCCGCGGCGTAGTTCGCGGCGGTCTTGATCGCCCCCAGGCCGCCGGGCGCGGCGCGACTCTGCTCGGTTTCGGCCCACAGCCGCAGCGCCTTGACCGGCGGGTCGCTGCAGGGCGTGACGACGACACTGAGGCGATGGCGCGTCGCGGCGCGCAGACCCAGGCCTTCCTCGTCGGCAAACAGCGTCGGGCGCAGATACAGCGCCCCGCGGCCATGCGGCGGCACGTAGGCGGCATGGATCTGCACGGCGAGCCGGAACAGCAGCAGACACAGCGCTTCCGGCGGTTCGGGCAGGCCGAGCCGTCGTGCGCTGGCCTGCAGGCGCCGCGCGTGCGCGAGCGGGCGGAACAGGTGCAGGCGGCCATCCGGCGCCCGATAGGCCTT
>JBFHQK010000333.1:0-2553 GCA_041592255.1 Fontimonas sp. | reverse complement strand
GGGCACGAAGCGGGCGACGACGCGGGCGAGATCGATACCGAGCACGTGCGCCTGCCGGGCAAGTACGGCCGCCGCGTGCTGTTCCAGGTCTGGCTCGAGGGCCGCGAGCTGGCGCTGCATTCGCTCAACGCCCCCAACCGCCGCCTGTCGGCGCGTGACAGCGGCTTTGACGACGTCCGCATCGACGGCATCCGCTGGCGCGTCTACAGCAGCTGGGACCCGGACCGCGAGCTGCTGGTGCAGATCGCCGAGGATGCCGGCTCGCGCGCCGACATCGCCACCACAGTCGCCCGCAGTCTGCTGTTGCCGGTCGCGCTGGGCTTGGTGCTGCTGGGCCTGCTGCTGGCCTGGAGCATCGCTCGCAGCCTGCGCCCGCTGACCGCGCTATCCACCGCCGTCGGCCGGCGTGCACCCGCGCACCTCGCGCCGGTCCGGCTCGACGAGCCGGTGCCGGCCGAACTCCAGCCGCTGATCGACCGGCTCAACCGGCTGCTCGAACAGCTGGGCGATTCGCTCGAACGCGAGCGGCGCCTGACCGCCGACGCCGCGCATGAACTGCGCACACCGATCGCCGCACTGCGCGCGCAGGCGCAGGTCGCTCGCAGCAGCCACGACGACCGCGAACGCGATCAGGCCCTGGCTCAGGTGGTGGTCGGCTGTGACCGCGCCGCGCGCCTGGTCGAACAGCTGCTCAGCCTCGCGCGCGTCGAAGGTACCGCCCCGGCCACGCCGCCGCAGGCGGTGCTGCTGGCACCGCTGGCCGCGCAGGTGATCGCCGACCTCGCGCCGCAGGCCCTGAGCCGCCGGATTGAACTGGAACTCGTCGACGATGCCCGCGCCGCGGTCGATGGCCACCCCGAGCTGCTGCGCAGCCTGCTGCGCAACCTGGTCGACAACGCCATCCGCTACAGCCCGGCGCACACCACCGTGACCGTGAGCGTGCGCGCCGACGCATCCGGCGTCGCGCTCGAGGTCCGCGATCAGGGTCCCGGCGTGCCGGAACACCAGCGCCACCACCTCGGCGAGCGCTTTCGCCGGCTCGACCACGCCGCGGCGAGCGGCAGCGGCCTGGGCCTGTCGATCGTGCGCCGCATTGCCGAGCTGCACCGCGCAACCCTGTCGTTCGGCACCGGCGATACCGGCCGCGGCCTGCGCGTGGGGCTGCACTTCCCGCCCGCCGGCGCGCCGCCGCGCGCCTGAGCGGCACCGCGAACACCCCCGCAACCGACGGCAACGGGGGTGTCGTTATGCCGGCGCCTCAGCCCGCGTCGCGGTGATACTGGGTCGCGCGCTCGACTTCGTTCTTCGAGCCGAGGAACACGGCGATGCGCTGGTGCAGCTTCGACGGCTGGACTTCCATGATGCGCTCGTAGCCGTTGGTCGCCGCCCCGCCGGCCTGCTCGACGATGAAGCTCATCGGGTTGGCCTCGTACATCAGGCGCAGCTTGCCCGGCTTGTCCGGCTCCTTGAGGTCGCGCGGATAGATGAAGATGCCGCCGCGGGTGAGGATGCGGTGCACGTCGCCGACCATCGACGCCACCCAGCGCATGTTGAAATCCTTGCCGCGCGGCCCGGTCTTGCCGGCCAGCAGCTCGTCGATGTAGCGCTTCATCGGCGGATGCCAATGGCGGTGGTTCGACATGTTGATCGCGAATTCCTTGGTGTCGTCCGGAATGCGCATGTCGCGCTGCGTCAGCACGAAGCTGCCCTGCTCCCGGTCGAGCGTGAACGCATGCGTGCCGTGGCCCACGGTCAGCACCAGCATCGTGCTCGGCCCGTACACCGTATAGCCGGCCGCGACCTGCGTCGTGCCCGGCTGCAGGAAGTGCTCGTCCGCCGGCTCCGACACCCCTTCCGGACAGCGCAGCACCGAAAAGATCGTGCCCACGCTGATGTTGACGTCGATGTTGCTGGAACCGTCGAGCGGATCGAACAGCAGCAGATAGCTGCCCTTGGGATAGGCGTTGGGAATCGCCTGGCAGTGATCCATCTCCTCCGACGCCAGGCCGGCCAGATGCCCGCCCCACTCGTTGGCCTCGATCAGGATCTCGTTGGACAACACATCCAGCTTCTTCTGTGCCTCGCCCTGCACGTTGTCGCTGCCGGCGTCGCCGAGCACGCCGCCCAGCGCGCCCTTGCTGACCGCGTGCGAGATCGACTTGCACGCGCGGGCCACCACCTCGATCAGCAGGCGCAGATCGGCGTTGATGCGGCCGGCGCGCTGCTCCTCGATCAGAAACCGCGCCAGCGACACGGCACCGGTGCCGTTCCTGCCCTTACCCGAAATCCCCTGCGTCATAGGCCCTCCAAGGCGTCAGGGCGCGCATTTTCCGCGCTGGCAGGGCGAATGCAAGCACCGCCGCATCCGGGCGCCGGCGCGCGGCCGGGTTCTGTACTCCGGGCCGTATCCAGCACAAGCCCTTGCCCGAAGGCGTTGCGCGGCCTATATTTGAAGATGTATCTCATGACCATGTTTTTGCCATGCTGTCCGTGACCCTGTGGCGCAGCTGCACCGTGCTGGCGCTCCTGCTCGCCGCGGCCGGGGTCATGCTC
>JBFHQK010000332.1:0-2566 GCA_041592255.1 Fontimonas sp. | reverse complement strand
GCGGCGACCAGCCCGCGGCCGATCAGGGGATCGACGAAGGCGTCGAGCGCGGCAAGCAGGGATTCGCGATCGGTGGACATGACGGTGGGAGCTGTCTGTGGCCGCGCAGTGTACCCGGATGGCGGGCGCGGAGCGCCCTCCGGGTCAACAGCGCCAGACACAAACCCCACAGGATGAGGAGGTCAGTCCCCCCACCGCCGCCGGAGGCCGCATCCGCCGCTGGTGGCTGACCCGGCACAGCGGGAACCGGATCGCCCGGCCAGCGGCCGTCCAGCCGCCGGAAGCCGACCTGATCCGGATCCAGCCAGGGCCGCAGGCTGGAATCCGCAGTTCCGCCCCCGTCCCACGCCGCGGCGAGCTGCTGATAGTCGTTGCCGATCACATCGCCGGCGCAGATCGCCCCGGTGGACAGCGTGCCGACGACGCGCACCTCGGCATCGAACAATGCGCTGCCCGAACTCCCAAAGGGCGTCGAGCCACGAACCAGGTTGGTGTGCCAGGTCGACGCCACCAGTCCGAGCATGCCGGTCACGATGTACTGAATGTTGCCGCTGCTCAGCTGCTGTTCGACAAATTGCTTGGCCCGGCCGTTGCCCTGATGCACACCGAAATGCCGCACGCCCGGCTGCGTACTCGCGTTGAGCCCGGCAAAGTGCACGTCTGCTGCCAGCGGCGGCGCCTCCAGCGCCTCGATCAACCATGCGTCCTGATGGGTGGCACGGTGAATCGCGCCAACCGCCTGCATCACCGGCAGACTGGTCCCGCCTCCACACGGCTGCTCGTGCCGGTACACGATCTCCACGGTGGCCGCGGTCGCGACCAGATCGCCGATCCCCGCGCAGTGGCGTGCCGTCAGAATGAACGGCCGTTCGTCGTTGCGACCGTTGTTGACCAGGGTTCCAGTGCACTGGTTCGCCCCCGGAAAGCGCAGCATCACGGTGCTGCGTCCGGCGCGGGCCACCGCATCCGAAGCCGCCGCCTCGCAGCTGTAATTGATGACTTCGCAGGTCGCGCTTTGCGCAGCCGCCGGGGGCGCCCCGGCGGCCAGGCCGAACAGCACCCCGCAGACCAGGCCGCCCTGAACCGTGCTCATCAGCGCCCCCGCCATCGGCCGTGACACCGCGAGCTCGCCTGCGTCCCCGGACACACCGTCGCGGCGTGTGAGCCGTGGCTGCCTTGTGAACGCTCGCGCCCATACTGTAGCGCGGCGCACCGCACCCGGAGCCAGCGCGGCGCGGTTGCGGCGCGGCCATTCCCATCCCCCGTCCGGCCTGCGCATCGATACATGGCGTGTCTCCTGCGACGATCACAGCCTGACGGATACGACGGGCCGATCGGCGATCTGAGCCGGCTCAACGGCGCACACGACCCGACCGGAGCGGCAGCCGGGAGTCCGCATGCCATAATTCGCGGCTCGCTCACGCCGGCTTACCGTCCATGCCTCGCAAGATCCTGGTCACCAACGCCCTGCCCTATGCCAACGGCCCGTTGCACCTGGGGCACATGGTGGGTTACGTCCAGGCCGACATCTGGGTGCGTTTCCAGCGCATGCAGGGGCACACGGCGCATTACGTCTGCGCCGACGATGCGCACGGCACGCCGATCATGCTCGCCGCCGAGAAGGCCGGCGTCAGCCCGGAAGCCTTCATCGACCAGGTGCGCCGCGAACACGAGCGGGATTTCGCCGACTTCGGCGTCGCGTTCGACCACTACCATTCGACGCACTCGGATGAAAACCGCGCGCTGTCCGAACTGATCTATCAGCGCCTGCTGGCGCGTGGCGCCATTGCGCGGCGCACGATCCAGCAGCTCTACGACCCGGTCAAGCAGATGTTCCTGCCCGACCGCTACATCAAGGGCGAGTGCCCGAAGTGCGGCGCCGCCGACCAGTACGGCGACAACTGCGAGCACTGCGGCGCGGCCTACGCCCCGACCGACCTCAAGAACCCGCGCTCGGTGGTGTCCGGCGCTGCGCCGGTGATGAAGGACTCGGAGCATTACTTCTTCGAGGTCGCCAAGTTCCAGACGCTGCTGCAGGACTGGCTCGCCAACGAGGTCGCGCACCCGGCGGTGAAGGCCAAGCTGCGCGAATGGTTCGACGCCGGCCTGCGCGACTGGGACATCTCGCGCGATGCGCCCTACTTCGGCTTTGCGATTCCGGACGCGCCGGGCAAGTTCTTTTATGTCTGGCTCGATGCGCCGATCGGCTACATGGCGAGCTTCAAGGCCTACTGCGTCAAGACCGGCAACAATGACCTGTTCGACCGGTTCTGGAGCGCACCCGCCGCGGACACCGAGCTGCACCACTTCATCGGCAAGGACATCGTCAATTTCCACGGCCTGTTCTGGCCGGCGATGCTGCACGGTTCGGATCACCGCACGCCGACCAAGCTGCACGTCAACGGTTACCTGACCATCAACGGCGCCAAGATGAGCAAGTCCCGCGGCACCTTCGTGATGGCGCGCACCTACCTTGACCAGGGCCTGGACCCCGAGGCGCTGCGCTATTACTTCGCGGTCAAGACCGGCGCCGGCGTGGTCGACCTCGACCTGAACCTCGAGGACT
>JBFHQK010000331.1:0-2597 GCA_041592255.1 Fontimonas sp. | reverse complement strand
ATCGGGCTGCTGGTGCTGGTGGCGGGCGTGATCGGCGTCGGGTTCCTGCTGCCGGACACGGCGCATATCGAGCGCGCGGTAGTCATCGAGGCCAAGCCGGCGACGGTCTTCACCGCACTCAACGGCTTCCAGCAGTTCCGGAAATGGTCGCCGTGGGAGGGGCTGGATCCCGATGCCCGATACGTCATCGAAGGGCCGGCGATGGGGGTGGGCGCCAAGCAGAGCTGGCGCAGCGAGGATCCTGCGGTCGGGGCCGGAAGTCAGGAAATCCTCGAATCCGTTCCGTTCGAGAAGATCGTGCTGCGCCTGGTGTTCGAAGGATTCGACAGCGAGAACCTGTCCACCTACCGGCTGCGTCCGCAGGGCGATGGCACCGAGCTGGTGTGGGCGTATGACAGTACTTTTCACGGCGACCTGATGGCTCGCTACTTCGGCCTGATGCTCGACCGCATGATCGGCCCGGATTACGAGCGCGGTCTGGCGCAGCTCAAGACCCTGATTGAGGGCCTTCCCGCTAGCGACATTGCCGGCCTCGATGTGCAGGTCCTGTCGCTGGAGAGTCAGCCGATGCTGTACGTATCCGCCAGCAGCAGTGCCGAGGCTGCCAGCGAGACGCTCGACGCCGCCTATGGACGGCTTGCCGCGCACCTGGCTGCCAGCGGTTTGCAGCCGGCAGCGGCGCCGATCGCGATCACCCGCGAGTACGACGAGGAAACCGGGTTCTGGCGCTTCGACGCGGCCATGATTGTCGACCGCGCCGATCCCCCGGCGGCCGCGGACAGCGGCATCCAGGCGGGCCGCAGCTATGGCGGCCTGGCGATCCGCGCCACGCACACCGGCGCCTATGCCGCCACCCAGCCGACCTACGAGCGTCTGATTGCGTATCGCACCATCGCCGGCTTCGAGGACAACGGCGATTCCTGGGAGGCATACATCTCCCCCGCAGGCGCGCCGGAGGCCGAGCAGGTCATGCACATCTACTGGCCGGTGCGCTAGCGCCACGGCCAGGGGCAGATTCAGCACGCGCCTGATCATCCGTCGCCGCCGGGCGTGCGGCGCACTGCCGCGGGGTCGCCGGCGTTCTGCTGAGTGGGGGCGGTGGGCAATGGCTGCTAAGATTGCCGCCATTCAGGAGAGGTAAATGATTCGCATCATGCTGGTCGATGACCATCGCCTGGTCCGCGCCGGGCTCAAGCGCGTGCTCACCGAAGTGGCCGACATGGAAGTCGTGGCCGAGGCGAGCAGCGGTGAAGAGGCGCTGGAGCTGGTCCGCACCATCACGCCGGATGTGGTGTTGATGGACATCAACATGCCGGGCATCGGCGGGCTGGAGGCCACGCGCCGGCTGCTGCAGCGCACCCCGTCGGCAAAGGTCATCGTGGTATCGATGCACCTGGAGGAGCCGTATCCGAGCCGCATGCTGGCCGCCGGCGCCGCGGGCTACATCAGCAAGGATTCGGCCGCCGACGAGGTGGTCACCGCCATCAGGCGCGTCCACGGTGGCGGGCACTACGTGGCCGCGGATGTGGCCGGTAACCTGGCCGCCGCCCTGGTCAAGGGACCCAGCGGTGCTTCGCCCTTCGACCAGCTGTCGCAGCGCGAAACCCAGGTGATGTTGATGGTGACCAAGGGTTACTCGACGCAGGAAATCTCCGACCGCCTGCATCTGTCCCCGAAGACAGTCAGCACCTACCGCTACCGCCTGTTCGAGAAGCTGGGCGTCGGCAACGACGTGGAGCTGACCCGGATGGCGATGCGCTACGGCCTGCTCGACGAGCGCAGCGAGAATCGCTCAGAAATCTGATGCGTGTTCCGGATGCGCCCTTCGATCACCGGGCGTTCCTGTCGCAGCTCAGCACGCAGCCCGGTGTCTACCGCATGTACGGCAGCGGCGACGAGCTGCTGTATGTCGGCAAGGCGCGCAATCTGCGCAAGCGGGTTTCGAGCTATTTCCTGCGTGCAAGCGGCAATCCGCGCATCGAGAGCATGGTCTCGCAGATCCAGCGGATCGAGGTCACGCTGACGCATACCGAGGATGAGGCGCTGATCCTCGAAGCCACGCTGATCAAGGATCTCAAGCCCCGCTACAACGTCTACTACCGCGACGACAAGAGCTATCCCTACGTGCGGCTGACTGCGCATGCCTATCCGCGCATCGCCTACTACCGCGGCGCGAAAACCGGTGCGGACCGGTATTTCGGCCCCTTTCCCAGCGCCGCATCGGTGCGCGAGACGCTGCAGACGCTGCAGAAGCTGTTCCGCCTGCGCCCCTGCCGCGATTCGTTCTTTGCGCACCGCGACCGGCCGTGCCTGCAGCACCAGATCAGGCGCTGCTCGGCGCCCTGCGTCGGGCTGATCAGCGAAGCGGACTACGCGCGCGATGTGCGCAACGCTGCGCGCCTGCTCGAGGGGCGGGGTGACGAACTGGCGCACGAACTGGGCGACGAGATGGTGCGTGCCGCCGAGGCGCTCGAGTTCGAGCGGGCCGCGCGTCTGCGCGATCAGATCGCCGCGCTCCAGCGGGTGCGGCAGAGCGAATCGATGACCGGCGGTGCCGAGAATCTCGACGTCGTGGTCGTGGCGCCGCATCCGGCGAT
>JBFHQK010000330.1:0-2669 GCA_041592255.1 Fontimonas sp. | reverse complement strand
GACGCTGGCCGCCGGCGCCGTGAACCTGCCGCCGCAGTCGGTCGCGCTGGTGCGCACCCGCGCCGACGCCCCCGGCTAGCGCCGCGCGCCGTCGGCCGCGCCAGAGAATGTGCGCTGCACGGTGTTGCCGGCTGCGCGCCTGCGCTACAGTGGGCCGTGTCCCCGCGGGGTCCCGCGGCAGCCGCTGCGCACCGCCGCAGCGCACGCACGCAGGAGGAATCCTGATGGCATCGGCCAACGACCCAGGCTTTGCCGACAGCGCTGGCTTGCTGACGGACCACGATGTCTATCTGTTCCGGCAGGGGCGACACTATCGCCTCTACGACAAGCTCGGCGCGCATCCGGCGCGCAGCGACGGCACCGACGGCTGCCGCTTCGCCGTGTGGGCACCCAACGCGCGCAGCGTCGCCGTGATCGGCGACTTCAACGGCTGGCGCAGCGACGCCCATCCGCTGCAGCGCCGCGACGATGGTTCCGGCATCTGGCAGGGCTTCGTACCCGGCGCCGGCGTCGGTGCCTGCTACAAGTACCACGTCGTCTCGCAGCTCAACGACTACCGCGTCGACAAGGCCGATCCGTTCGC
Organism: Fontimonas sp.; assembly: GCA_041592255.1. Classification (GTDB taxonomy): domain Bacteria; phylum Pseudomonadota; class Gammaproteobacteria; order Nevskiales; family Nevskiaceae; genus Solimonas. The sequence goes on along the minus strand of JBFHQK010000330.1, from coordinate 2,086 downwards.
ACGCCGCTGCGAGATCCCGCCGCGCACCGCGTCCGTGATCACCGATCATCAGCATGCATGGGGCGACAGCGCTTGGATGCGCGAGCGCGGCGCGCACAACGCGCTCGACGCGCCGCAGTCGATCTACGAAGTGCACCTGGGCTCGTGGCGGCGCGTGCCGGAGGACGGCAACCGCTCGCTGACTTATCGCGAACTGGCGACGCAGCTGCCGGACTACGTGCGCGAACTGGGCTTCACGCATGTGGAGCTGATGCCGGTGACCGAGCATCCGTTCTACGGCTCCTGGGGCTACCAGACCACCGGCTACTTCGCCCCGACTGCCCGCTACGGCCCGCCGGAAGACTTCCAGTATCTGGTCGATTGCCTGCACCAGGCCGGCATCGGCGTGATCCTGGACTGGGTGCCGTCGCACTTTCCGGCCGACGAGCACGGACTGGCGTATTTCGACGGCAGCTACCTGTTCGAGCACGCCGACCCGAAGCAGGGTTTCCATCCGGAGTGGAACTCAAGCATCTTCAACTACGGTCGCGACGAGGTGCGCGCGTTCCTGATTTCGAGCGCGCTGTACTGGCTCGACCGCTTCCACATCGACGCGCTGCGCGTCGACGCGGTGGCCTCGATGCTCTACCTCGACTACGCGCGCGGCCCCGGCGAGTGGGTGCCCAATGCGCACGGCGGGCGCGAGAACCTCGACGCGATCCGCTTCCTGCGCGAGTTCAACGAGGCGGTCTACCAGCACCATCCCGACGTGCAGACCATCGCCGAGGAATCCACCGCCTGGCCGATGGTGTCGCGTCCGGTCTACCTCGGCGGGCTGGGCTTCGGCCTGAAGTGGAACATGGGCTGGATGCACGACACGCTCGGCTACTTCGGCCACGACCCGGTGCACCGCAAGTTCCATCACGACCAGATGACCTTCGGCATCTGGTACGCATTCCACGAGAATTTCGTCCTGCCCTTCTCCCACGACGAAGTCGTCTACGGCAAGGGCTCGCTGCTGAGACGCATGCCGGGCGACGACTGGCAGCGCTTCGCCAACCTGCGCCTGCTGCTCGGCTTCCAGTACCTGCACCCAGGCAAGAAGCTGCTGTTCATGGGCGGCGAGTTCGGCCAGTGGAACGAGTGGAACCACGAGTCCAGCCTCGACTGGCACCTGCTCGAGCAGCCCGCGCACCACGGCCTGCAGCGCTTCGTCCAGGACCTCAACCGGCTGCACCGCAGCGAGCCGGCGGCGCATCGGCGCGACTTTTCCGATGACGGCTTCGCCTGGGTCGACCTGCACGACGCCGAACGCAGCATCCTGTCGTTCCTGCGCAACAGCGGGGCGCTGCGCGACAGCGTGCTGGCGGTGTGCAACTTCACGCCGCTGCCGCGCGACAACTACCGCGTCGGCGTGCCCTGCGGCGGCCACTGGCGCGAGATCCTCAACAGCGACGCGACGCTCTATGGCGGCAGCGGTCAGGGCAACCTCGGCGGCCTGGATGCCACGCCGGTGGCGATGCACGGCCACTACCACTCGCTGTGCCTGACCCTGCCGCCACTGTCGATCGTCTGCTTCAAGCCCGACTGACGGGAGCGCCGGCCATGACCCCTGACGACGCTGCCCATGGCCTGCCTGACGACGGCCGCGTGCGCGTGGTGATCGAGAACCTCGCCCCCGAGATCGACGCCGGGCGCTTCGAGATCAAGCGCACCGTCGGCGAAACGGTGACCGTCGAGGTCGACGCCTTCGTCGACGGCCACGACCGTGTCGCCTGCGTGCTGCGCCACCGCGCCGACGGCGCCGCCGAGTGGCAGGAGACGCGCATGAGCGCGCTGGGCAACGACCGCTGGCGCGCCAGCTTTGCCGTTCCCGCGCCCGGCCGCTACCACTACACGGTGCAGGCCTGGGTCGATGCGTTTGCCTCCTGGCGCCACGATCTTGAACGCCGGCCCGCCGCCGACCCCGATCTGCCCGCCGCGCTGGCGCTGGGCGCGACCCTGATCAAGGCGGCCGCGCAGCGTGCGCGCGGCGCCGCCGCGCAGACACTGGCCGCCGCCGCCGCGCAGATCGGCGGCAGCGGCAGCGTCGTCGAGCGCCGCGCCG
>JBFHQK010000329.1:0-2691 GCA_041592255.1 Fontimonas sp. | reverse complement strand
GAGAGTCCCAATCTTCATATCGCTTTTTCCCTTGGTGTTAGACGATCGAGGACGCGTCACGCTCCACCGCGGCTCCCCTGCGCAGGACTCTAGAGCGTTCAGCAAAGAAAGACAATCAGTGAGCGGTGAATTACGGCACCTCAAGCCGCGCCCACTGCAGATCAATGCTCAGCCTTTTCCGGGTGCAGCCACCGTGTCCGCCCCACCCAGGTAGGGCCGCAAAGCGGCGGGGATCACAATCGAGCCATCCGCCTGCTGGTAGTTCTCCAGCACCGCGACCAGCGTGCGTCCGACGGCCAGGCCGCTGCCATTGAGCGTGTGCAGCAGCTCCGGCTTCTTCGTCGCCGGGTCGCGATAGCGCGCCAGCATGCGCCGCGCCTGGAAATCCTCGAAATTGGAACAGGATGAAATTTCCCGATAGCGGTTCTGGCTCGGCAGCCAGACCTCGATGTCGTAGGTCTTGGCGGCGCCAAAGCCCATGTCGCCCGCGCACAGGGCCACGACCCGATACGGCAGCTCGAGCTTGCGCAGAATCGCCTCGGCGTGACCGGTCAGCTCCTCGAGCGCCGCGTAGGAGCGATCCGGCGTCACCGCCTGGACCAGTTCGACTTTTTCGAACTGATGCTGGCGGATCATGCCGCGCGTATCGCGCCCGGCCGCACCGGCCTCGGAGCGGAAACAGGGCGTGTGCGCGACCCAGCGCTTGGGCAGCTGCTCCGCCGACAGAATCTCGTCGCGCAGCAGATTCGTCACCGGCACTTCGGCAGTCGGAATCAGGCGCCAGTCCTGTTCGCCCTGCAGCGCGAACAGATCGGCGCCGAACTTGGGCAGCTGGCCGGTACCGAACAGGCTGGTGGCATTGACAATGTAGGGCACGTACAGCTCTTCGTAGCCATGCTCCTGCGTGTGCACGTCGAGCATGAACTGCGTCAGCGCGCGATGCAGGCGCGCGAGCATGCCGCGCAGCACGGTGAAGCGCGCGCCGGTGAGCTTGGCCGCGGCCGCGAAGTCCATCAGGCCCAGCGCCTCGCCCAGATCGGCGTGGTCGCGCGCCTGCTCGGCGCTGCGCGGCGCGCCCCAGCGCCGCAGCTCGACGTTGTCGTGCTCGTCGCGCCCGTCAGGCACCGAGGCGTGCGGGAGATTGGGCAGACCCTGCGCAAACGCGCCCAGCGAGGTCTGCACCGCCTCGAGCTGCGCCTTGCACTCGTCGAGTGCGCGCCCGAGGCGCTCGACATCGGCCATCAGCGGCGCAATATCCTCGCCCTTGGCCTTGGCCATGCCGATCGCCTTCGACCGGCTGTTGCGATCCGCCTGCAGCCGCTCGGTCTGCGTCTGCAGATCCTTGCGCCGGGACTCGAGCTGCTGGAACGCGGACACGTCCAGGGTGAAACCGCGGCGCGCGAGCTGCGCAGCCACATGGTCGAGGTCGGTGCGCAGCAGTTTGGCGTCGAGCATGGCGGATCGGTGCAGTGGAACGGGCGCGTATTGTAGAGCGCGCCACGCGGCTCAGCCCCCGAGCTGGCGCCCCAGCCACAGCCCGGCGGCACAGGCGCCCAGACACAGCAGCAGGTTGAGCGCCACGTTGAGCGCCGCCGAGCCCGGGCCGACGTCCTCGAGCAGGCGCAGGGTTTCGACCGAGAACGCGGAAAAAGTCGTGAACGCGCCGAGAAACCCGACAATCAGCAGCGCGCGCCAGCCGGTGCCGCCGTCCTGCTCCACCAGACGCACGTACAGCAGCGCGGCGGCAAAACTGCCGAGCACATTGACGCTGAGCGTGCCGAACGGAAACCCCGGACCGAGCCATGCGGTCATGCCGCGGGCCACCGCAAAGCGCGCCACCGCGCCCAGCGCGCCGCCGGCCGCGACCGCGAGCCACTGCGTCATCGATCCGTCCCCGCGCCGTGCACGGCCGCGGCGCGCCGCTGGCGCAGCAGGGCGAGCTTTTCGGCGATGCGGATCTCCAGACCCTGTGCCTTGGGCTGGTAGAGCTCGGTGCCGCGCAGCCGGTCGGGCAGGAACTGCTGCCCGCTCGCATGCGCGCCCGGTTCGTCGTGATCGTAGCGATAGCCCTCGCCCCAGCCGAGATCCTTCATCAGCCGCGTCGGGGCATTGCGCAGATGCATCGGCACTTCGAGCGTACCGCTGTCCTCCACCAGCGCGCGGGCAGCCTTGTATGCCGTATAGACGGCGTTGCTCTTGGGCGCGCAGGCGAGATAGACGATCGCCTGCGCGATCGCCAGCTCGCCTTCCGGACTGCCCAGACGCTGGTAGCTGTCCCAGCTGGCGAGACAGAGCGCCTGTGCGCGCGGATCGGCCAGTCCGACATCCTCGACCGCCATGCGCAGCACCCGGCGGGCGATGTAGTGCGGATCGCAGCCGCCGTCGAGCATGCGCGCATACCAGTACAGCGCCGCATCCGGATCGCTGCCGCGCACCGACTTGTGCAGCGCCGAAATCTGGTCGTAGAAGTTCTCGCCCTGCTTGTCGAAGCGACGCAGGCCGCGGCCGACCAGACGCTCGAGCGTGGCGTCGTCGGCATGCCCTTGCGCGCGCGCCAGCTCCACCGCCGTTTCCAGCAGCACCAGCCCGCGTCGGGCATCGCCGTCGGCGGCTTCGGCGAGCCGGTCGATCCAGCCCGGGGGAATCGCGTCGTGCGCCGCGGCCCGCCCGCGTTCGGCATCCGTCCGCGCG
>JBFHQK010000328.1:0-2719 GCA_041592255.1 Fontimonas sp. | reverse complement strand
GGACCAGGGCACTTGTTGTTGCGGGGGGCGTGAAATGCGCGCCCCGCGTTGTGGCGGTACCCGAAGTATCCCAATGATGTTCCACACTGCTGCGCGCTAGAGTTAAGAACGATTGAAGTGCCCGCCATGAGCGAAACAACCCGATCGGCCGCGGCAGCAGGCTTTGAATCCATCGTCGCCGGCCAGGCGCCCGGCGTGCGCTCGCGTTACCTGAAGGACAATCTGGCCCGCTGGGTGGTCTGGATCGGCGGCCTGGCCGTGATCGGCGCCCTGCTGCTGATCTTCGTCTATCTGCTGTCGGAAGTACTGCCGCTGTTCCGCGCCCCCGAGATCTCCGCGCGGCAGAGTTTCGCGATCCCCGGGCCGGCGGGGCCGACGCTGTACGTCGCTTCCGAGGAACAGGCCGAAGTTGGCATGCGCCTGACCGCCGCCGGCGAGGTCGTCTTCTTCGATCTGCATGACGGCAGCGTGCGTGGCGAGCAGCGGCTGGCGGGCGCCGAGGCGGGTGTCGCGGCGGTGACGACCCTGTCCGCCGAGCAGGCCGAGGTCGCGCTGCAGTGGCGCGACGGCCGCGTCAGCGTGTTCAAGCACCGCTACGCGGTCAGCTACCCCAACGACCAACGCGTGATCACGCCGTCGGTCGAATACCCCTACGGCGAAGCGCCGCTGGCGTTCATGGACGGCCCCGGGCGATCCCTGGCGGTGCGCAGCGAAGGTGGCACGCTGCTGATGGCCGCCGTCGATGCGCAGGGCGATGTGGTGCTGAAGCGTTATGCCGAGGAGGAGTCGCTGTTCGGCGATCTCAGTTTCGAGGAAGGCGACCAGACCCGCTTCACGCCGGCGGTTCGGGCTGATGCCTTGCTGCTCGAACCCTTGCTGGACTGGCTGTATGTGATCGAGCAGGGTGCCGGACGGATCGCACTCTACCGTCTCGGCGACGGCGCGCCTGAACTCACCGGCGTCTACGACACCGGCGCGCCGGTGCGCGACGCGCGCTATCTCGCCGGCGGCATTTCCATCATCGTCGCCCAGGCCGGTGGGGTGGTCTCGCAGTGGTTCCCGGCCCGCACGCCGGAAGGCGCTTACTACCTTGCCCGGGTGCGCGAGTTCGACACCGGCAACGGCGCCGAGATCACCGCGCTGGGTTCGGAACTGCGCCGCCGCACCTTCGCCACCGGCGACGGCGCCGGCAAGGTCGCGCTGTTTCACGCCACCGCCGGGCGGCGTCTGGCCAGCGAGCAGGTGCTCGATGAGCCGATCGCGCATCTGTCGTTCAATCCGCGTGCGCAGTATCTGATGGCGGTCGGCGCCAGCGGCAGGATGCGCGGCTTCGACGTCCACAACGAGCATCCGGAAGTCTCGCTGAGCGCGCTGTGGGGGCGGGTCTGGTACGAAAGCTACGACCACGCGCGGTACCTGTGGCAGTCGTCGGCCGCCACCGGAGACTTCGAGCCCAAGTTCAGTCTGACGCCGCTGGCGTTCGGCACGCTCAAGGCGGCGTTCTACGCGATGTTGTTTGCGATTCCGCTGGCGATTCTGGGCGCGATCTTCACCGCCAATTTCATGTCGCCGCAGATGCGCCAGGCGGTCAAGCCGACGGTCGAGCTGATGGAGGCGCTGCCGACGGTGATTCTGGGCTTCCTCGCCGGCCTGTGGCTGGCGCCCTTCGTCGAGGCCAACCTGCCGGGGATGTTCCTGACCCTGATCGTGCTGCCGCTGGCGATTCCGGTATTTGGGTACCTGTGGATGCGGATGCCGCGCGCCATTCGTCTGCGGGTGCCGGCGGGCTGGGAGGCGGCGACGCTGATTCCGGTGATCGTCGCGCTGGTGTGGCTGAGCTTTGCGCTGGCTCAGCCGCTCGAGGCGCTGCTGTTCGGCGGCAACATGCAGGCGTGGATGGACCGCGAGCTGGGCATCGGCTACGACCAGCGCAACGCGCTGGTCGTGGGCATCGCGATGGGCATCGCCGTGATCCCGACGATCTATTCGATCGCCGAGGACGCGATCTTCAGCGTGCCCAAGCAGCTGTCGCTGGGCTCGCTGGCGCTGGGTGCAACCCCGTGGCAGACGCTGATGCGGGTGGTGCTGCCGACGGCGAGCCCCGGCATCTTTTCGGCGGTGATGATCGGCATGGGACGCGCGGTCGGCGAAACCATGATCGTGCTGATGGCCACCGGCAACACCGCGGTCATGGATCCGAGCCTGTTCCAGGGCTTGCGCACGCTGTCGGCGAACATCGCCGTTGAAATGCCTGAATCGGAGGTGGGCAGCACCCATTTCCGGCTGCTGTTCCTCGCCGGCCTGGTCCTGTTCGTGTTCACGTTCATGTTCAATACGCTCGCGGAGACGGTGCGCCAGCGCCTGCGCCAGAAGTACGCGACGATCTGAGACCGCCGGAATCGATTTCATGCAGAGCCCAGAACCCCGTTCCACCACGCCGATCGACCTGACGGTCAAGGGCAGTGTCAGTGTCGGCGCCTACCTCAAGTCCGGCCAGCCCTACGTCTGGTCGACCGCGGCGGCGATTGCCGTGAGCATCCTCATCACCGTGGCCCTGCTGGTGCTGATCGCGGTGCGTGGCATGGGCCACTTCTGGCCCGCGGACCTGATGCAGGCGCGCTACCAGCAGCCTGGCGAGACGGCCCAGCCGCTGCTGGTCGAGCTGCGTTCGTCCGAGTCCGTGTCCGGTGCGCGGCTGCTCAGCGCGGGGCTGCCGATC
>JBFHQK010000327.1:0-2721 GCA_041592255.1 Fontimonas sp. | reverse complement strand
GGCCGCGGCGCGCACGGGCGCCGGCGAAGTACGGCATCAGCCGCGTATCGAAGCGACGCGCGAAATCCGGCCGCGTTGCAGCCAGATCCGCCGAGCAGCGCGTGTAGCTGCCGCCCAGCGTCAGCGCATTGGAGATCGCATAGCCCGCATCGACGCGCTGTGCCGCCCAGCTGCGCCCGGCGGTTTCCAGCACCCAGGCCTGGCGGCCGTCGGCGACGATGAAGCTGCTGTCGTAACAAAAGCCACGGTCCTCGTAGCCGGCCGGGCCGCCCTGGCCGTGACGCTCGAGCAGCGTCACCATCACGTTCACCGCCGCCGCGGCGTCTGCCGCGCGCTCCAGCCCCAGCCGCACCAGATCCATGCCCAGCAGCCCGGGCTCGAGCGTCGCGCGCTTGGAAAAGATGGCTTCGTTGCCGATGACCACGCCGGCATCGTTGATCCCCATCTCCGCGCCCCAGCACCAGGCCGGCTGCGACAGGATCGTCGCCCGCCGCTCGGGCACCTGCGGGATGTCGATGTGGGACACGCGCACGTGCGCCACCGGATCCTCGCGCACCGCGTCGTAGCGCACGACGGGCTGCGGCTCCGACGGCTCGCGGTCGGAATTCTTGGCGAACCAGACCACGCCGTCGGCGATCAATACCTGTGTGTCGCACATCTTTGCAGTGTAATCGCTCAGACTCAGCCGCATGAATGCCGACGCTTCCATTCCGCCGCGCGCGCTCGCCGCGCTGCCGCTGGACAACCGCTTCGCCGCACTGGGCGCGGCGTACTCTTCGCGTGTCACGCCCACGCCGCTGACGCGCCCGCGCCTGCTGCATGCCAACCGCGAGCTGGCGACAGCGCTCGGCCTCGATCCGGCAGCGCTCAACACGCCGGACTTCGTCGACATCTTTGCCGGCAACCGTCCGCTGCCCGGCGGCGAGCCCGTCGCCGCGATCTATGCCGGGCATCAGTTCGGCGTCTGGGTGCCGCAACTGGGCGACGGCCGCGCGATCCTGCTCGGCCAGCTGCGCGACCCGCGCGGCGCCAGCTGGGATCTGCAGCTCAAGGGCGCCGGGCGCACGCCCTACTCGCGCTTTGGCGACGGCCGCGCGGTGCTGCGTTCATCGCTGCGCGAATACCTCTGCGGAGAGGCCCTGCATCACCTGGGCATCCCGACCACCCGCGCCCTGTGCCTGATCAGCGCCGATGACCCGGTGCAACGCGAGACGCTCGAAACCGCAGCCGTCATCTGCCGGGTCGCGCCCAGCCATGTGCGTTTCGGCCAATTCGAGCTGTTCTATGCCCGCCGCGAGTTCGAGCACCTCGCTCCACTGGCCGACCACATCATCGACGAGCACTTTCCGCAGCTGTCCGGCATCACCGGGCGCTACGCGGACTGGCTGACCCTGGTCGTCGAACGCACCGCGCGGCTGATCGCCGGCTGGCAGGCGGTCGGCTTCTGCCACGGCGTGATGAACACCGACAACATGTCAGTTCTTGGACTGACCCTCGACTATGGGCCCTATGGCTTCATCGACGGCTTCGATGCCCACCACATCTGCAATCACTCCGACCCCGGCGGACGCTATGCCTATGACCAGCAGCCGGCCGTCGGCCACTGGAACTGCTCCCGCCTGATCCAGGCCTGCGTGCCGCTGCTGGCCGAGCATCCGGCGCGGGCGGCCGAGATCGGCCAGGCGATCCTCGATCGCTACCCCGACGCCTACGCTGCGGCGATGACGCAGGCGTGGCGCGCAAAGTTCGGCCTGCGCACATCGCGCGACGGCGACGCGGCGCTGATGAACCGCTTCCTCACCCTGCTGCACCGCGGGCGCACCGATTTCACCGGCGCGTTCCGCGCACTGGGCAACGTCAGCAGCCAAGGCGACGAAGTGCCGGCATTGCGCGGCTGGCTGAGCGACGTCGACGCCTTCGATGCCTGGCTCGCCGACTACCGCACCCGCCTGCGCAGCGAGGATTCCGACGACCGCGCACGCGCCGTGCGCATGGCCGCCGTCAATCCCAAGTACATCCTGCGCAACCATCTCGCGCAACGTGCCATCGAGGACGCCCAGCGCGGCAGCGCCGCCGAGCTTGAGCGCCTGCTCGCCGTCCTGCGCCGGCCGTTCGACGAACAGCCCGAGAACGACACCTATGCCCAACGGCCGCCGGCCGATGCCCCCGCCATCGCCGTGAGCTGCTCATCCTGATCGACCCGCCTTGCGCAGTGCCGGCGCTGCGCGTAGTGTGAATTTCATCAACGCAACGACGTGACCATGACCGCTTTGCTCCGCACCTCGCTGTTCCCGGCCGTGCTGGCCTGCGGAATCGGCTTGGCCGCGGCGCAGTCAGACCCGGCCGATCCGGCCGATCCGGTCGAACTCGAACCGCTGATCGTCGAGGGCGAGCGCGGCCCGCTCGACAGCCGCTCCAGCCGCCACCGCCGGCAGCTGCCCTGCATCGGCAGTTGCGAGGAAGAGGCGGATCAACTCAGCCCCGTCGCGCGCCTGCTGCGCGACATCGAATCGCTGTTCATCGCCAGTTCACTGCCGGATAAACCCCATCCGCAGGACAGCCTCGGCGTGGTCAATCCGGTCAAGGCACGCCTCGACGACAAGCTGCCCTGAGGCGCCACGCGAATTACGCGCCTACCGCTGCCACAGCCCGTGGTGGACGCCGCCCTGGCTGCGATAAACATGCCAGAAAGCTCTACTTACTGGGTGTCCGGCATCAGGG
>JBFHQK010000326.1:0-2722 GCA_041592255.1 Fontimonas sp. | reverse complement strand
TGATGTCGCCGAACATCTGGTTGACGCTGGCGTAGGCCTTCGACACCTCCGGCCAGCGCGACTCCAGGCCGAGTGCGCGCGCCTGCTCGCGCAAATTGGTGTACTGCCCGCCCGGCATCTCGTGACGGTAGACGTCCGAGGTTCCCGAGCGGATGTCCGCCTCGAACGGCGCGTAGTAGCGGCGCACGCCCTCCCAGTAGGTCGAGATCGCCTGCATGTGCTCGAGCGACACGCCGGGGTCGCGCTGCCCGCCGGCCAGTGCCGCGGCGATGGCGCCCAGATTGGGCTGGGAGGTCAGCCCGGACATCGCATCGAGCGCGCCGTCGACCGCATCGCAGCCGGCGTCGATCGCGGCGAGCACGCTGGCCGCACCGATGCCGCTGGTATCGTGGGTATGGAAGTGGATCGGGATGCCGACTTCCTGCTTGAGCGCGCTGATCAGCGCATGTGCGGCCCGCGGTCGGCAGACGCCCGCCATGTCCTTGATGCCGATGATGTGCGCGCCGGCCCGCTCCAGCGCCTTGGCCATGTCGACGTAGTACTTGAGGTTGTACTTCGCTCGGTGCGCGTCGAACAGATCGCCGGTGTAGCACATTGCTGCTTCGCAGAGTGCGCCGGACTCGCGCACCGCATCGATGGCCACCCGCATGTTCTCGACCCAGTTCAGCGAGTCGAAGACGCGGAACAGGTCGATGCCAGCGGCCTGCGCCTGGCGCACGAAATGCCGGACCACATTGTCGGGATAGTTGGTGTAGCCGACGGCGTTCGACGCACGCAGCAGCATCTGCAGCAGGATGTTCGGAATCAACGCGCGCAGCTGCGTCAGCCGCTCCCAGGGATCCTCCTTGAGGAAGCGCAGTGCAACGTCGAACGTCGCCCCGCCCCAGCATTCGAGCGAGAGCAGCTGCGGCAGCATGCGGGCGTAGTACGGGGCGATCGCGACCATGTCGCGCGTGCGCATGCGGGTTGCGAACAGGGACTGATGCGCATCGCGCAGCGTCGTGTCGGTCAGCAGGACCTGCGGCTGCTTGAGCATCCACGCGGCGAAGCCGTCGGCGCCCAGCGTCTTGAGTCGGTCGCGGGTTCCGGGCGGAATCGCTGCCGCCGGCTCCTGCGCGGGCAGCACGGGTTCGGGCATCGGCGTGGCGGGCGCGATCCTCCCCTTCATCTGCGGGTTGCCGTTGACTACGACGTCGCCGATGAAGCGCAGCAGGCGCGTGGCGCGATCACGCCGCTTGGCGAAGCGGAAGAGTTCGGGCGTTTCGTCAATGAAGCGTGTCGTGTTCTCGCCGGACTGGAACTGCGGATGGTTGATGACGTTCTCGAGGAACTGGAGGTTGCTCGACAGCCCGCGGATGCGAAACTCGCGCAGCGCGCGGTCCATGCGGCTGATGGCTTCGCCCCGGCTCGCGCCCCAGGTGGTGACCTTGACCAGCAGTGAATCGTAGTACGGCGTGATCACCGCACCGGAGTACGCCGTGCCGCCGTCGAGCCGCACGCCAAAGCCGGCGGCGCTGCGATAGGCGGTCAGGCGCCCGTAGTCGGGCGTGAAGTTGTTCTCGGGATCTTCGGTCGTGACCCGGCACTGCAGCGCGTGCCCCCTCAGCGTGATGTCGGACTGTTCGGGCACGCCGCTCACTTCCGTGCCTATGCGCGCGCCTTCGGTGATGCGGATCTGCGCCTTGACGATGTCGATGCCGGTCACCTCCTCGGTCACCGTGTGCTCGACCTGAATGCGCGGGTTGACCTCGATGAAATAAAAGCCACCGCTGTCGGCATCCATCAGGAATTCGACCGTGCCCGCATGCGTATACCCCACCGCCCGCCCGAGCGTGAGTGCGGCTTCACACAGCTTGCTGCGCTGTGTCGGGTCCAGATACGGCGCGGGGGCGCGCTCGACGACTTTCTGATTGCGCCGCTGCACCGAGCAGTCGCGCTCGAACAGGTGCACGAGCTGGCCGTGCAGGTCGCCGAGCAGCTGAACCTCGACATGGCGCGCGCGGCGCACCAGTTTCTCCAGATACACCTCGTCGTTGCCGAACGCGCTTAGCGCCTCGCGACGCGCGACGTCCACATGCGTGGCGAGATCGGCTTCGGTCTCGATCAAGCGCATGCCGCGGCCGCCGCCGCCCCAGCTGGCCTTGAGCATCAGCGGGTAGCCGACCTCCGCCGCCAGCGTGCGCACCTCGGCCGGATCGCGCGGCAGCGGCCCGGTGGCGGGCATCACCGGTACGCCGGCCGCGGCCGCGACCGCGCGCGCGGCGACCTTGTTGCCAAGCGTGCGCATGACCTCGGGGCGCGGGCCGACAAACAGCAGGCCTGCACGCGTGCAGGCCTCGGCAAACTCCGGGTTCTCTGACAGGAAGCCATAGCCGGGATGGATCGCGTCGACGCCGGCGTGGCGCGCGATGCGCAGGATGCCGTCGATATCAAGATAGGCGGCAATCGGCTTCTGCCCCTCGCCGATGCGGTAACTCTCATCGGCCTTGAAGCGGTGCAGCGCGTAGCGGTCCTCGTTTGCGTAGATGGCGACCGTGCGGATGCCGAGTTCGGCCGCAGCGCGCATGACGCGGATCGCGATCTCGGAGCGGTTGGCGACAAGCAGCTTGCGAATGCGCATGCGAGGGCCTGTTTCTGGTTCGCGGTCGTCGAGGATCCGGCAAGCGGCGCCGACCGTGCCGGTCGCCGCGTGCACACAGACTAGCGAACCGGGTGCGCCACC
>JBFHQK010000325.1:0-2766 GCA_041592255.1 Fontimonas sp. | reverse complement strand
GGGCGCTGAGCGCACAGCGCCGCGTTCAATGTGACTTGGCGCCGGCAAGCTGGGCGCGCACCATGTGCCAGCCGAGCGTGAACGTGCCGACGCAGCCCGCCATCGCGTAGACCAGCATGGCCTTGGCCCGGGCACCGACCGGCAGATGCATCAGCAGCCACAGGATCACGCCCGCGACGCCCAGCGCGGCGTACAGCAGCAGGGTCGGAAGGTTGCCCATTACAACGCCCAGGCGCTGCGCGATGTGCCACTGCTGTGGGCGGCGCGTCGAATCGATAACGATGGTCTTGCCCATGGCTCAGTCTCCTCATGTCCCGACGCCGTTGCCGGACGCCGTCCCGATCACAACCCTCATGTCTATCTAACGGCAGGCCGCCGCGGCACGGCAGCCCGCACGCGCGGCGAGGCGCACCGTTGATCGGGTCGCATCCGGCAGCGGTATGACGGGCACGACAGACGGCACCACCCGCGGCGCGGCGGCGGCCGCTGTCAGCCCAGCCAATGGCGTTCAGGCGCGCAGCCGCTACCGTGCGCGCCGTTGAGTGCATCGGGCGCAAGGGCCCACGGGGTTTACGACATGGTGGGTTTCTGGCGCACCCTCTACGTACTGATGACCTGGCGCCGGCGCGGCGCGGTCGGGCTGTTCGACGTCAGCCGCCTGTGGCTGCGGGTGATGCCGGCCGAGATCGACTTCAACCTGCACATGAACAACGGCCGCTACTTCTCGGCCGCCGACATCGGCCGTCTCGACTGGGGACTGCGCAGCGCGCTCTGGCGCAAGGCGTTCCGCCACGGCTGGCGCGCCGTGGCCGGCGACTCGAACGCCCGCTTCAGCGCCTCGCTGCAGCCGCTGCAGCGCTATGCGCTCGACACACGCCTGCTGGGCTGGGACACCAAGTGGTTCTTCTGCGAGCACCGCTTCATGCACGGCGATCAGGTCTGCGCCACCGTGCTGGTGCGCTACCTGTTCCTCAGCCGCCGCGGCAAGGTGCCGCCGCAGAAGGTGCTGCAGCTGTGCGGCTACGACACCCCGCCGCCGCCGCTGCCGGTCTGGGCACTGCGCTGGCACGAAGCCCAGGAGCGCCTGACCGAAGCGCTCAAAGCGCAGGCCTCGGCCGCCGCGGCACCCGACCGCGGCCGGCTCGCCGCCTGAGGCCTACACGCTGCGCGCGGCGAACTGCGGCGCGCGCTTCTCCCGATTCGCCCGCAGCGCCTCGCGGTGATTGCGCCCCAGCAACAGGCGGAGCTGCAGCGCGCTCTCGACACGGAAGGCTCGCCGCTCCGATGCGGTCCACGTGCGCTGAAACAGACGCTTGGTCAGCGCAACCGCGTCCGGGGAGCGCGCGGCGATGTCGCGCGCGATGCGCTCGGCGAGCGCGAGCGGATCGTCGTCGACTTCGGTCACCAGCCCCAGCTCCCGCGCACGCAGTCCGCTAAAGCGCTCGCCGGTCATGGTCAGCCGCAGCGCCTGATCCATCGGCAGCAGCTCGCGCAGACTGACGCTGCCGCTCATGTCGGGAATCAGACCCCACTTGGCCTCCATGATCGACAGGTCCGCATCCGGCGCGGCGATGCGCATGTCGGCGGCCAGCGCGATCTGCAGACCACCGCCATAGCAGACCCCGTGCACGACGGCGATGACCGGCACCGGCAGCTCGCGCCAGCACCAGCCGGCGCGCTGATACAGGTTGGTCTTGGCAAAGCCCCATTTGATGAAGCTGCTCAGCATGCGCCCGCGACTCTGGCCCCAGGACTTGAAGTCCAGCCCGGCGCAGAAACCGCGACCCTCGCCGCGCAGGATCACCGCGCGCACCGAGCGATCCTTGCGGATCCGCCGTGCCGCATCGACCAGGCCCACGAACATCTCGTAGTCCAGTCCGTTGAGCTTGTCCGGGCGGTTGAGGCTGACGGTGGCGATGCCGTCGCGGACTTCGACGCGTACGCGGGGTTCCATGCGGGCTTCCTGACGGAGGAGTCGGGCCATTGTCGCCGAGCCCGCACGCAAACGCATGGCAGGCCTGCCGCCGCACACCGGCGTCGCGGCCATGCGACCGCAGGCCACAGCAGGTAGTATCCGCGCGCGGCGTCACCAACGCTGCGCGCCGACCCTCGACTGGACTTGGAGATGACTGTGTCGCAACCTGCCGCCAGTGCCTACCCGCACCTGCTCGCGCCGCTGGACCTCGGCTTTACGACACTGCGCAACCGCGTGCTGATGGGCTCGATGCACACGGGCCTCGAGGATCGCGCCAAGCACTTCCCGCGCCTGGCCGCCTACTTCGCCGAACGCGCGCGCGGCGAGGTCGGGCTGATAGTCACCGGCGGATTTTCGCCCAACATCGAGGGCTGGCTGTTTCCGTTTGCGTCCAAGCTGACAACCAGCGGCGGCGCACGCGCCCACCGCCAGATCACCGACGCCGTGCATGCCGAGGGCGGCAAGATCGCGCTGCAGATCCTGCACGCCGGCCGCTACGGCTACACGCCGATTTCGGTCTCGGCCTCCCGCGTGAAGTCGCCGATCACGCCGTTTGCGCCGCGCGAGCTGTCGAGCCGCGGGGTCGAGCGCCAGATCAAAGCTTTCGCGCGCTGCGCCAAGCTCGCCCGCGAAGGGGGCTACGACGGCGTCGAGATCATGGGCTCCGAGGGCTACTTCATCAACCAGTTCCTGGTCACCCACACCAACAAGCGCACCGACCAGTGGGGCGGCAGCTTCGAGAACCGCATCCGCCTGCCGCTGGAAATCGTGCAACGCACGCGCGAAGCGGT
>JBFHQK010000324.1:0-2805 GCA_041592255.1 Fontimonas sp. | reverse complement strand
TCGGCGCTCATCACCGCGACCACCTCGCGCGGCGTGCGGATGCGCGCCTCGTAGGTCGCGCGGATCTGCGGCGTGTCCTGCAGCGGTATCCAGCTGCGGGCGTGGATCGCCTGCGACTGGGTGAACAGGAACGGGTGCTTCTTGTCGGTGGTCTGCGCCGCGGTGAGCCATTGCAGCCCCGAGGCCTCGGGCCGCGTCGCGTAGTGGATGCGCACGCGCTCGGCGCCCGCCGGCATCGTGATGCGCAGCGCGCTGCCCAGCACCGCGTCGGCGGCATCGAGCGCAAACGGGGTGGCGGCGTAACGGCCGTCCTCGCCGGCCGCCTCGACGGCGCGGATGTCGAGTTCACGGGTGTCGAGCAGCAGCGTCGTGGCGCGCGCGTCGTGCCGCGTCAGCAGCAGTTCGGCGCTGCCCTCGAGCACCTTGCGGGCGAAATCCACCTGCAGGTCGAGCGCGATGTGGCGGGTCTGGAACGCCGCGGTGTTGGCGTAGGAATGCGGGTCCTGCAGCTCGGCCGCCACCGGCCCGGCGCCGGTATTCGAGAAGGTGCTCATTTTCGGTGCGGAGGACAGCGGCGCGCACGCAGCCAGCAGCAGGGTGAGCGCCGGGGCGATGAGGAATCGGGTCATGGCGAAGGTCAGCAGGACAAAGAGGGGCGATCTTACCCAAGCCGGCGGCCGGACTCCTGAGGGCAACCCCGAAAGGCGCTGCGCGCACCCGTGCGCCGTGCTGTAATCGGAACCGGTCCGAGCCGGAGATGCCGATGCGCCTTCACGTCGTCCGCCGCGCCGCGGCACTGTTGCTCGCCGCCGCGCTGGGCGCCTGCAACGCGGCGCCGGCGGTGCCGGACGCGCCGGCGCCGGTCCCCGGCTATGTCACCGATACGCCGGCATTCGAGCGCTTCATCGCCACGCGCCCGACGCCGGCCGCCTTCCGCCGCACCTATCCCGACGTGCAGCTGGTGCTGCCCGGCGAGATCGCGACCAAGGAACTGCGCATGAACAACAGCCGTTACTTCGCGCAGCTCGACGCCGACGGCCGCATCAGCGGCGGGCGCTTCCGCTAGGCGTCACTGCTTCGCCGCCTCGACCTGGATCTTGAGGGTGACGTCCTCGCCGATCGCCGGCGAAAACGCGCTGATGCCCCAGTCGCTGCGCCGGATCGTGGCCTGCGCGTCCGCGCCGCAGTGCGGCGTCTTGCGCACCGGGTGGTCCTTGCAGACGAAATGCGTGACCGTCAGCGTCACCGGCCGGGTCACCCCGTGCATCGTCAGTTCGCCGCGGACCTCCGCCAGCCGCTCGCCGTCGAAGCGGAGCTGGTCGGACTGGAAGCGGATCGTCGGGTAGCGCGCGATATCGAAGAACTCCTCGCTCTTGAGGTGCTCGTCGAGCTTGGGCACCGCAGTCTGCAGCGAGGCGGCGTCGATCGTGATGTCGACCGTGCCGGTCTTGGCCGCCCGGTCGAGCGCCACCGTGCCGCGCGTATCGGTGAAGCCGCCGCGCGTGGTCGAGAAGCCCAGGTGACTGATTTCGAAGGTCGGATGCGTGTGCTTGCCTTCGATCTGATAGACCTCGCCGGCGGCGTGGGCGCTGCAGCTGGCGGCGAGCGCGGCCGCCAGCAGAATCGGCTTCATCATCGGTTGCATCATCCTCTGTGCTCCGGTTGCGGCAAGGGTGGGGATGGGGGCGGCGGCGCAGCCAGCCAGAGGCGGAACGTCACCGGTACTTCGTCCGCGATCAGCTCGTCTTGGTTCCATTCGCCCCCGCCGATGCCAAAGTCGGTGCGGCGGAGCTGAAACGCCCCGCTGAGCAGCAGCGCCGCGCCGGGCTGCGCGTCGACGGCGAACGTGAAGCTCAGCGGGCGCGTGCGCCCGCGAATCGTCAGCGCGCCGTCCGCGGCGTAGCGCGCGTCGCCCAGCGCGCGCACCGCATGGCTGACAAAGGTGGCGCGCGGAAACATCGCGCGGTTCAGCCACGGCATGTCCAGCGCCACGTCATCGACCTCGGCATCGCCGGTGCTCAGGCTGGCGATGTCGACACTGATCTGCGCCGTGGCGGCGGCCGGCTGCGCCGGATCGAAGGTGATGCGCGCATCAAAACGCGTGAAGCGGCCGCGGATCGCCACGCCCATCTGCTCGACGCTGAATGCGATCTCGCTGTTGGTGCGCAGCAGCTCGCGCGCCTCGGCGCCCGCCGCAACGCCGTGCGCGCCCAGCGCCAGCACGCAGGCCGCGGCGCAGCGCAGCCCGATCATGCCCGCGTCCGCGCGCGCCGGCGCGGCAGCATCCGCTGCAGCACCGGCTGGTGATCGACGAGGTGATGCTTGAGCGTGGCCAGCACGTGCAGCGCCAGCGCGATCAGCAGCAGGGTGCCCAGCGCCTCGTGCACCGCCTCGAGCGCCGCGCCCAGCGGCGGATTCTTCGCCAGCAGATCGGGGATCGGCAGCAGGCCGAAGTAGACCGTCTGGAAGCCCTTGGCCGAACTCATCAACCAGCCCGACAGCGGCAGCGCCAGGACCAGCAGGTACAGCAGCCGGTGCGTCACCGCGGCCGCGCGCCGTTCCCAGGCGGCAACCGAGGCCGGCAGCGGCGGTGGCGGCGAACACAGGCGCCAGCCCAGGCGCAGCACGGTGACGATGAAGATCGTCACGCCGGTCCACTTGTGATAGCTGTACAGCCGCAGCTTGGTCGGCGAGCTTTCGAGGCCGACCATGTAGAAGCCGACGGTGAAGGCGCCCAGCAGTAGCAGCGCGGTCAGCCAGTGTGCCAGCTGCGCACCGGCGCTGTAGCGGCTGGATTCGGACAGC
>JBFHQK010000323.1:0-2827 GCA_041592255.1 Fontimonas sp. | reverse complement strand
TTGCCGAGTTCGCCGCTGCCGAGCAGCAGCAGACGCGTGGCATGGGCGGACAGCGGGGTGCCGAGGGTCGTCATCGCGATGTTTCCGTAATGGGGGCGCGCAGGGGCGTTCTGGGTGGTTCCACGCCATCCGGTACGGCGTGGCGCGGCATAGAATGATCGGACTCAAGGAAAGCACATGCAACGCCGCACGAAAATTCTGGCAACTCTCGGCCCCGCCACCGACCATCCCGACACCCTCAAGCGCATGATTGCGGCGGGCGTGGACGTGGTCCGGCTCAACTTTTCCCACGGCAGCGCCGACGAGCAGCGGCGTCGCGCCGAGCAGGTGCGCGCCGCGGCGCTGGAACTGGGCGTGGATGTCGGCATCCTCGCCGACCTGCAGGGACCCAAGATCCGCATCGAATCGTTTGCCCGGGGCGCGATCGAGCTGGTGGAGGGCCAGCGCTTCACGCTCGACACCGCGCTGGGCACCGACGCCGGCGACGACACCGTCGTCGGCTGCGCCTACGAGCGCCTGCCGCGCGACGTCGAGCCCGGCGACACGCTGCTACTCAATGACGGCGCGATCTCGATGCGCGTCGACGCCATCGAGGACACCCGCATCGTCTGCACCGTGCTCGTCGGCGGCCCGCTGTCGAACCGCAAGGGCATCAACAAGCAGGGCGGCGGGCTGTCCGCCGATGCACTGACCGACAAGGACCGCGAGGACATCCGCACCGCCGCGGCGCTCGACGTCGATTTCATCGCCGTGTCCTTCCCGCGCTCGGCGCAGGACATGCATCAGGCGCGCGCGCTGGCGCTCGACGCCGGCAGCAACGCCGCGCTGGTGGCGAAAATCGAGCGTGCCGAGGCGCTGCCGGCGCTGCGCGAACTGGTCGCCGCCAGCGACGTGGTGATGGTGGCGCGCGGCGACCTGGGCGTGGAGATCGGCGATGCCGAGCTGCCCGGCTGGCAGAAACGCATCATCGCCGAGGCCCGCGAGCAGAACAAAATGGCCATCACCGCGACACAGATGATGGAGTCGATGATCACCAGCCCGATCCCGACCCGCGCCGAAGTGCTGGATGTGGCCAACGCGGTGATGGACGGCACCGACGCGGTGATGCTGTCGGCCGAAACCGCAACCGGCAAGTATCCGGTCAAGGTGGTGCAGGCGATGGCGCGGGTCTGCGTCGGCGCCGAGTCGAGCATGCAGGACACGCCGCGCCGCGACGTGCGCCGGCTGGGCATGCACTTCGAGCGCACCGACGAGGCGATCGCGATGGCCACCGCCTGGAGCGCGCGCAAGATGCACGCGCGGGCGATCGTCGCGCTGACCGAGTCGGGGGCCACCGCGCTGATGATGTCGCGCACCGAGACGCGGATTCCGATCTACGCGCTGACCCGTCATGAAAAGACCCGCCGGCGCATGGCGCTGTGCCGCGGCGTCTCCCCGGTGGCGTTCCTGCCGGTGCAGGTCGAAGGGCCGGCGCAGACGCGCGAGGCGATCGACAACCTGCGCGCGCGCGGCGTGCTCGCCGATGGCGATCGCGTGCTGCTGACCAAGGGCGACGGCACCGGTTCCGGCGGCACCAATGCGATGAAGATCGTGACCGTGGGCGAGCACTGAAGCCGGCGATCGGGAGTAAGCTTCCGGACACATCGGCCCCGCTGCCTCCGGAGGGGGACATGACCACATCCACCGCATCCCGGCCGCCCGGCGCCGGCTTCACCGTCATCGGCCACCGCGGCGCGCGCGGCCACGCGCCGGAGAACACCTTGCTGTCGCTGGATACCGCGATCCGGCTCGGCGCCGACTGGGTGGAGTTCGACGTGCAGCACCACGACGGCGAGCTCTGGCTGATGCACGACCTGACGCTCGACCGCACCACCAATGGCCGCGGCCCGCTCAGCGCCCAGCCGGCCGGCGTGCTGCGCAGCCTCGATGCCGGCGGCGGCGAGTGCATCCCGACGCTGCCGGCGGCGCTGGACCTGATCGCCGAGCGGGTCGGCGTCAACATCGAGCTGAAGACCTGGAACGGCTGCGCCGCCGCCGTCGCCACCTGCCTGCGCGAATACCTGGCCGCCGGCTGGCCCGCCGAACGCCTGCTGGTGTCGTCGTTCCACCTGCCGGAGCTGTGGGAGTTCAAGCAGCTGCTGCCGGACGTGCCGCTGGGCGTGCTCTACTGCGGCGTGCCGCTGGACTGGGCCGGCGCCGCCGTCGAGCTGGGCGCGCGCGCGCTCAACATCTCCGCCGAGTTCGTCGATCCGCGGCTGCTCGCCGACGCGCATGCGCGCGGCCTGCAGCTCTACGTGTACACCGTCAATGACGCCGCGGAGTTGCGCCAGCTGCACGCGCTGGGGGTGGACGGCGTGTTCACCGACTTCCCCGACCGCGCCGCCGCCCTCCGTTGACCGGGATCAAGCCGGGCCACGCTCCGGATCGGCGATAATCCGCCGCCATGTCCACCCGTCGCCCTGTTTTCGCATCGCTGTTGGCCCTGTGCGCCGTGCTGGCGCAGCTGTGGCTCAACGTGCTGCAGGCGGCACCGGCAGCCGGCGGCGCCTTCTGCGGCGACCATGCGCCCGGGCGCATCGCGGCGCTGACCGCGCAGCTGCCGCCGGAGCTGCGGCTGACGCTGGAGACGATCGACAGCGACGCGCAGGCCGACGGCCGCGCGTGTGCCCCCACCTGCTGCCCGGCGCTGGCCAGCGCCGAACCGGTCGCCGACCGCCTGCCCCGCGCGCAGGAGACGCCGGCCGAAATCGCCGCGAGCACGCCGGCACCGCTGCGCAGCATCCTGCGCCCACCGGTGCGCGGACCACCGCAGTTGCACTGACGCCGC
>JBFHQK010000322.1:0-2829 GCA_041592255.1 Fontimonas sp. | reverse complement strand
CCGGCGCGCGGCCCAGCTGCGGCGTTGCGTGGTTTCCATCCACAGCGCGGTGAATGCACTCAGGAACAGCAGCACACCTTCGCCCAGCCACATCGTCGGCGAGCGCGGCAGCGCGCCGAGCACCGGCACCGCCAGCAGCACGACCAGGATGTAGGCGGCGATCATCCCCAGCACATAGCCGAAGCGGAAGCCGCCCAGGACCGAGAGCGCAACCGGCACGCAGACGGCAATGGCATGGTCGAAGTCGTAGCCGTGACGCGCGCCTTCGGCGCTGAGGTATTCCAGTGTCAGCACCATGATCAGGCCGGCGGCCAGCAGGCCGACGCCGGCGATCCGGCTCTGCGGCAGCGTCCACGCGATCACCGAGGCCAGCAGCGCGGTGGGAATGATCGCGCCCAGATAGACGATGCGCACCAGCTCGGCCATCTCGGCGGGCATGCGCAGCAGATGTGCACCCAAGGCCGGCAAGGTGCCAAACACCACCACCGGCAGCATGCACAGGATCACGCGCACGTAGTTGGCGGTCGTGCGCCACTCGCGGCGGTAGTGCGGCTCCACATCCGCCGGCAGGCGCAGCAGCGGCCCCGAACGGGTGGCGATGCGCTCGAGCGCCTTGACCGTCGTAGTCTTCAGGCCATGGGCATCGCTGGACTGGTTGGCCGCCCGCACCAATGAACGGCGACGCAGTCGCGCAAGGTAATCCGCACCCCACAGACGCGGCGAAAAGCCGTCGAACATACCCCCCCCTTTCGGCGCCGGCGCCGCGGATCGGAACATTCGGCGCAAGTTCCCCATGCCGGTCGCCGTCCTTGGCTGCCTGATAACCAAAATTAGAACATTATTTCAGCATCCGCGTAGCTTGCGCGGCGGACGCGTTCGCGGCTACCCCGCAGCTGGAGGGGGCGATGCCGCGGTCAGGAAGGTGGCGATCGCCTGGCCGGTGGCCTGCGGCGCGTCAAAGTGCAACATGTGTCCGGCCCGCTCGATGCGGATTTCGCGCCGGGTGCCAAAACAGGCGCGCCGCTGCGCCACCTCCTCGGCGGGCAGCGCACGCGCCAGCGTGGAGCTGCCGCCATCGATGAACAGGGTCGGGGCGCGTACCAGCTGCCAGATCGCCATCGACTCGGCGACGCGGTACAGGCCGGGCATCGGCAGGCGGTGCTTCGGGTCGGCGCGCAGGCGGATGCGGCCGTGGCCGTCGGCACCGCCCCAGCACTGCGCGATGAATCGGGCGCGCTGCGCGCACAGCTGCGGATGCTGTACGCGCACGCGTTCGGCCAGTTGCTCGAAGCTGGTGTAGTGCCGGTCGCCGTCGCCACCCGGCCAGCGGTCGAGCCAGTGCCGGAAGCGCGCCGGGGCGAGCGCCGGCGCCATGTCCGGCAGGAACAGGCCGTCGAGCAGCACCAGCCGGCGCACGCGTTCGGGGCGCAGGCCGGCGTACAGGCTCATGATCTGCGCGCCCATGCTGTGGCCGACCAGATCCAGCGCGCCGGCGGGGGCATAGTGCTGCAGCAGCGCATCCAGATCGGCGATGTAGTCGGCAAACCAGTAGCCGTCGGCCGGCCATTGGGTGTGGCCGAAGCCGCGCCAGTCCGGAGCCAGTACCTGATGCTGTGCCAGCAGCGGCTGCACCAGATCCTGGAACGTTGCCGAGACATCGAGCCAGCCGTGGCCGAGGAACAGCATCGGCTTGCCGGCGTCGCCCCAGCGGCGCACGTGGTAGCGCAGGCCGCGGATGCGGACGAAGTCGGAGCGGCTCGCGGCGGTCGTGCCCGACCGCGGGCGCTGCGGCGCGCGCATGCGGACGGATGCCGGTGGCGGGGCGCTCAGCCCAGGCGGCCGGACAGGATCGCGTCCATCAGCGGCAGCCGGTCGTTGCCCCAGAACATGTGCCGGTCGATGAAGAACGTCGGTGCGCCGAACACGCCGCGGCTGATGGCCTCGTCGGTGTTGGCCTTGAGGGTGTCCTTGACCGCCGGCTCCTGGGTCCGGGCGAGCAGTGCATCGCCGTCCCAGCCGAGCTCGGCGGCCACCGCCTTGAGCACCTCGGCCTGGCCGATGTCCTGCTCGCGGGTCCAGTACGCGTTCATCACGGCCTTGGCCCAGGTGCCGACCTGCTCCGCCGGCAGGGCGCAGGCGATGCGCAGTGCCGTCAGGCTGGCCACCGGAAACACCTGGGGAAAGCGGAACGGCACGCCGTAATGCTTGGCCCACAGGCGCAGATCCTGGAACAGATACTTGCCCTTGGCGGGGATCGTCGCCGGTGCGCGGTTGCCGGTGGCCTCGAAGGCCTTGCCGAGCAGGAAGGGTTTCCACACCACCCGGGCGTCGTGGCGGGCGGCGAGCGCGTCGATCTGCGTGGCCGCGAGATAGGTGTAGGGACTGGCGGGGTCCCAGAAAAACTCGATCGTCTGACCGCTCATGGGGTGGGTCCTTGGCGTAGAAGCCGGAGTCTTGCACGCCGGTTTTCGGCGCTACAAGCGCGGTCCGCATGGCGGGCAGGCCGCATCAGTCGCCGCTGGGTCTTAGTACGGCTACAATTCCGCAACCGAAAATAGCCGACATGACGCCGAAAAAAGCGCTTGAATTCAAGGGTCGCATGCTGTCGCTGACGCGTGCACGGATTCTCGACCCCGATATCGCCGCGATCACCACCCAGCTGCAGGACTTCGCCCGGCAGATGCCGCAGGCGGTCCGCGGCATGCCGGTGATTCTCGAAGCCGATGCGGCCTGCGAGCTCGGCGGCGTGCTCGCGGCGATGCGCGAGGTCGGCATGCAGCCGCTGGCGGTGGCCGACGGGCCGCTGGCGGAGTCGGCGCGCAGCTGGGG
>JBFHQK010000321.1:0-2831 GCA_041592255.1 Fontimonas sp. | reverse complement strand
ATGCGCGCATAGCCGGTGATCGGTTCGGCCGGGTTGCTCAGCCAGTAGCTGTCGTTGCAGTTGTGCACCCAGTCGTCGCGCTGCAGGCTCGGCAGGTTGGACCTGCCGAAGATGCCCGGCGCGGGGGCGTCGTCGTCGCTGTCCCATTCGCAGTCGGCGCGTGAGCCGTCGAGCACCGGCAGGCCCGGCACGAGCTGCTGCAGCGCCTGATGCAGCGGCAGCGCCTGGCAGGTCTGCACCTTGCTGTCGGGCACGTTGGGCACGACGCTCAGATCGCCGTAATAGGCCTTGCCGCCGGGGCCGCTGGCGACGGTGTTGACCCAGGGGATGCCGAGCACCTCGCCGTGCAGGCGGATGAACTCGTCCAGCGACTGGGCCTGGTTCCACTGCGCAAACTGGTTGATCAGACGGTCGTTCTCCGCGTTGGCGTCGCGCAGCGTGTAGGCCTTGGCCGCGGTCCAGCCCAGCACCGGCACGCCACTGGCTTCGAGCGTGAACATCGGACCGTAGTGCGAGCGGTACAGCGTGCGCGTCTCCGCGGCCAGCGTGCCGTCGTTCTGCTTGATCTGCACGGTGACATCAGTGGCTTGCATGTCGCGGAGGCCGCCGTCGTAGAGATACTGGGTCGGATTCGCCGGGTTGAGCGTCAGCTCGTAGAGCGTGAAGCGGTAGGCGGCGGAAACGGTGTGGCTCCAGGCAACGTGGTCGTTGAACCCGATCAGGATTGCCGGCACGCCGTACAGCGACGAACCCATGATGTCGAGCTTGCCGGGAATCGTCGCGTGGCTGATGTACAGGCGCTCGGTGCCGATCCACGGGAAGTGCGGGTTGCCGAACACCATCGAGCGGCCGTCGGTGGTGGCGTCCTTGCCCAGCGCGTACATGTTGCTGCCGAACTTCTTTTCGCCGATGAAGTAGGCGAGCGGCCCCGGATCGGCGGCCAGTGCGGCCTGCTTCTGCGCCGGCGTGGCTTCCGCGGCCATGCCGACGCCGGGAATCAGCGCCGGCGGCGCGGCGTTGGCGATCTCGTTGACGAACACCGAGCTCGAGGCAATCAGCGCCAGACGGTAGAAGCGGCGATACAGATCATCCGTGTCGATCTCGAACAGCCAGTCGGCGCTCGCGCAGCGCGCGTGGCGGCCCGGGTGCTGGCCGGATTTGAGTTCGCGGATGTAGCGGTTGTAGCCGGCAACAAAGCCGCGGACCGCGTCCCGGTACTCGGGCAGCGTGTTCGCCTTGGTCGGCGCGATCGCCGCGTCGGTGGCCATGAAGCGCCAGAAGAAGTCGCTGCTGACGTTGTCGGCGACCACGCCGGTGGCCTCGATCTTGTAGCTGCCGTCAGCCACGCCGATGCCGCCGCGGCCGAAGTAGCGTGCGCGCTGGCCGCGGATCGTCACCAGATCCTCCTGCAGCACGCACAGATTGTCCTCGGCAAACGCATAGCCGTAGCCGTAGCCCATGCCGGCGAAGTCATCGGCACTGATGTGCGGAATGCCCAGCGTGGTGCGGGTGACGGTGGCGCGGTAGGTGCTGTTGCCGCCGCCGGGTGCGGGATCGACGGCGGTGCCGGCGGCCGGCGGTGGTGAGCCTTCGCAGGCGGACAACAGCAGCAGGGCCGCCGTGACAGCGGCCAGGGTACGGATACGCATCACTCCCCTCCGGAGGATTTTGTCTTGTCCGCGGACTATAGCGCCGCGCTGCGCACGCTCCGGCGGGGGAACCGGATTTACTAGCATTGCCCCGTCGCGGCTGAATCCTTGCGCTGAAACTGAATCCGGTTCAACATCCGCACCCGTTTCGATCCCGGCCGGTTTTCCGTTCGTCCCGTGGGCACCAAAGAGCGTCGCCAGCGCCAGTTCGCCGAGCGCGAACAGCTGTTTCTCGACACCGCGCGCGAGCTGATCCGCGAAAGCGGGCTGCTGAGCCTGCAGATGTCGCGCATCGCCGAGAAGTGCGAGTACGCGGTTGGCACCCTGTATCAGCACTTCGCCAGCAAGGAGGACCTGCTGCTGGCGCTGACCACGGTGCAGGCGCAGGAGCACGTCGGGCTGTTCCAGCGCGTCGCCCAGTGGCGGGCGAACTCGCGCGACCGCATGTTTGCGATCGGCGTCGCCGACAAGATCTTCGTGCAACGGCATCCCGACCATTTCCGCATCGCGCAGTACGCGCTGTGCGAGGTGGTGTGGCATGCGGCCTCGCCGGATCGGCGGCAGGATTTTCTCGAGGCCGGCAAACCGATCGGCCAGATCGTGGTCGATATCGTCCGGGACGGGGTGCGCGCCGGCGACCTTGATCTGCGCGGGATGACGCCGCAACAGCTCTGCACCGGCATGTGGGCGCTGTCCAGCGGCACGCACAACCTGGTGCATGCCGAAGGCGTGCTCGAGGATTTCGCGGTGCGCGACGCCTACCGGCTGATGTGCATCCATGTGCAGGCGCTGCTCAACGGCTTCGGCTGGCGGCCGCTGACCGACCCGGCGGACGGCGCGGCACTCGACACCCTCATCAATCGCATCAAGCACGAGGTGTTTCATGATTTCTGCAGCGAGAGCTGAGCGCGCGCCGGCGCTGGTGGCGCTGGTGGCGCTGATGGCGTCCGCGCCGGCGTCGGCAATGACGCTGGGCGAGGCCTACGCGCGCGCACGTGACCACGACCCGGCGATGGCGGTGGTGCAGGCGCAGTACGACGCCGAGCGCGAATCCGGGCGCGCCGAGCGTGGGACGCTGCGCCCGACGCTGGCGGCGGCCGGCGGCTACAGCTATGCCAACACCCAATCCGACGGCGTCTTCGGGCGCTCCGACGATACCTACCCGACTTGGTCCGCGCAGGT
>JBFHQK010000320.1:0-2840 GCA_041592255.1 Fontimonas sp. | reverse complement strand
CGTCGTCGTCGTCTGGGCCACGCTCGATCGCAGCGCCGGCCGCGCGGCGATCAAGTCCTTCGACGTTGAAAAAGGCACGCCGGGATTCGAGCTCGTGCGGTTGGAACACAAGCTCGGCATCCGCGCCTCCGACACTGCGCAGTTCGCGCTGTGCGACTGCCGCGTCCCGCGCCAGAATCTGCTGGGCGATGCTGAGATCCGCAGCGACAAGGGTTTCGCCGGTGTCATGCAGACCTTCGACAACACCCGCCCGCTGGTCGCGGCGATGGCGGTGGGGCTGGCGCGCGCCTGTCTGGAGGAGACGCAACGGCTGCTGCAGCGGGCCGGTGTCGAGGTGGACTACGATCGCCCGGCACTGGTGCAGTCCGCCGCGGCTGCGG
The DNA here is from genome assembly GCA_041592255.1 of Fontimonas sp. Lineage (GTDB taxonomy): Bacteria > Pseudomonadota > Gammaproteobacteria > Nevskiales > Nevskiaceae > Solimonas. The sequence goes on along the minus strand of JBFHQK010000320.1, from coordinate 2,460 downwards.
AGCTGCTGCGTCTGGAGGCGGACTACGAGGCCGCGCGGCTGCTCACGCTGCAGGCGGCGTGGATGGCCGACAACCGCAAGCCCAACTCCCTGCAGGCCTCCATGGCCAAGGCCAAGGCAGGCCGCAGCTGTGTCGACATCGCGCTGCGCTGCGTCGAGCTGTGCGGTGCGGCCGGCTACGGCGAGGGCGATGAGGGTTACGGCCTGCTGGAGAAGTGGGCGCGCGACGCCAAGATTCTCGACATCTTCGAGGGCACGCAGCAGATCCAGCTGCTGATTGTCGCCCGCCGGCTGCTGGGCAAGACCTCAGCGGAACTGAAGTAGTCCGCGCAGCGTCCGGCCGCGACGGCTGCCGGACGCTGCAGCCCGCTTCGCCCGCGCTTCAGGGTTCCGGGCGGATGTGGGCGAGCGGGCTCTCGCCGGCCTGCTTGCGCGGGTGCAGGAATGCCGCCAGCGCCGGCAGCACCAGAATGGCGCCGAACATGTTGGCGGTGAACATGAACAGCAGCAGCTTGCCCATGTCGATCTGGAATTGCAGGTCCGACATCAGCCAGGTCAGCACTGACACCCCCAGCGTCGCGCCGGTGAAGATCACCGCCTTGCCGGTGCCGCGCAGCGTCTCGAAGTAGGCCTGCCGCAAGGGCTTGCCCTCATCGAGGGCGCCGGCCATGACGCCGTAGACGTAGACTCCGTAGTCGACGCCGATGCCCACCGCCAGCGCCAGCACCGGCAGGGTCGCAACCTTCATGCCGATGTCCAGCGTCGCCATGACGCCGTAGCCGAGCTCCGACACTAGGGCCAGCGGCAACACGATGCAGACGATGGCGCGCCAGTTGCGGAACGACAGCCACAGCAGCGCCAGAATCACGGCGTACACCCACAGCACGATCTCGCTTTCCTTGTCCTTGACCACCTCGTTGGTCGCCGCCATCACGCCGACGTTGCCGGTGGCCAGCGCGAAGTTGACCGGGCAGTTCTGGTCCATCGCTTCGTACTCGGCGAGCAGGCGGTCGCGTTCGGCGCCGGCCTCGCGCTGCATCTCGGGATCGACATCGGCGCGATCCACCAGCTCGAAGACGTGTGCGTTGGCTTTCTTGTAGCGCTGGAACAGCGCGTACTTCGCGTCGCAGTACGCGGGCGTGACGTCCGGATTGCGGGTGAAGAAATCGTCGCGGTTCTCGGCGTTGAAGCGTTTCACCTCGGCGACGATGTGACTGATGGTTTCGGCGCGGTGGTCGCGGGTGAAGACATAGACCGCCAGCGCGTCGCAGTCGTCGTTGAGCAGGCCGGTGCTGGTCGGCACCAGCGCGGTCGCCTGTGCCATCGCGTACTGGTTGCGCGGCAGCACCAGCGCGTTGAGGCGGCCTTCGGACAGGCCCTGATAGACGAGCTTGGCGAACGTCAGCAGCGACAGCGTCGATTGCACGCCCTCGGTGTTGTCCATGTGCCAGGCGAAACGGTCGACCTGCTCCATCAGCGCGTAGTCGATACAGCCGTTGGGCCGGGTCTCGGCAATCACCTTGAAGATGTCGACCGCGATCTGAAAGTTGTCGGTGATCGCGTTGAAGTCCTGATTGAAGCGCGAGTCCGGGCGCAGCTCGGGCACGCCCTTGAGCGCATCGCCGATCTTGAGGTCGCCCTTGGCCCAAAACGCCCAGACGGCGACCACGGCGCACACGGCCAGAACCGCGGACGCAACCGGAATCCGGGTCACGCCGGACAGCCACCACCACGCCTTGTCGAGCACCGCGTCACGCCGGTTCTGCCGCTCGATGAACGCGTCGACGTCACGCAGCTTGATCATCGTCAGCCAGATCGGCACGAACATCTTGTTGGCGACGATGATCGCCAGGCCGCCGAGCACGGCGTTGATCGACATCTCGCGGATGATCTGGATCTCGATCAGATAGATCGTCGCGAAGCCGGCGACATCGGTCATCAGGGCGACGGTGCCGGCGATTGCGAGCCGGCGGAAGGTCTCGAGCGAGGCATCGTGGCTGGAGCGCCCGGCATGCACTTCATCGACCCAGGCGTTGACGTACTGGACGCCATGGCTGACCGACACTGCGAGGATCAGGAACGGCACCAGGATCGCAAACGGATCGAGTCCGTAGCCGACGGTGCGCAGCAGGCCCATTTCCCAGATCACCGCGACCACCGACGAACCCAGCGGGATCAGACCGAGCGTGAGCGAGCCGCAATAGAGCCACAGCAGCAGCCCGGTGATGATCAGCGTCAGTCCGAAAAAGCCCGCCACCTCGAGCGAGGCATTGGTCATGTCGTCGACGATCTTGGCAAAGCCGATGATATGGACGGTGATGCCGTCCTTCTCGTACTTCGCACGCAGCTGTTCCAGATAGCCGCCGACCTCGCGGTAGTCGAGCTTCTCGCCGCTGCGCGGATCGATCTCCAGCAGTTCGGCCATGATCATCGCGCCGCGCTGGTCGTTGGTGACCAGGCG
>JBFHQK010000319.1:0-2846 GCA_041592255.1 Fontimonas sp. | reverse complement strand
GCCGCCGGTGCCGACGTCGATCTTTCCCTCGAATTCGCCGAACAGCGTGCGCGGGTGCTTGCCGAGGATGTTCACCAGCATGTTCAGCCGGCCGCGGTGGGCCATGCCGATCACGATCTCCTCGACGTCGCGCGCCGCGCAGGCGTGCAGCACTTCGTCGAGCGCCGGAATCAGCGCATCACCACCTTCCAGCGAGAAGCGCTTCTGGCCGACGTACTTCTTGTGCAGATAGCGCTCCAGGCCCTCGGCCGCGACCAGCTGCCGCAGCACCTCGACCTTGCGCTCGACCGTGAGCTTGGGCTGGAACGCCATCGGCTCTAGGCGCTTCTGGATCCAGCGTTTCTCCTCGGTCTCGGTCAGGTACATGTACTCGGCACCGATCGTGTCCGTGTACACGGCGCGAACGATGCGGATGATCTCCTTGAGCGGCAGCCGGTCGGCGCTGGTGGCCAGCGAGCCGGTGTTGAACACCGTGTCCATGTCTTCCGGGCCCAGGCCATGAAAGGCAGGGTCCAGATCCGGCACGCGCGGAATCGCCGCCAGCCCCAAGGGGTCGAGCTTCGCCGCCTGATGTCCGCGCACGCGGTAGTAATTGATCAGGCGCAGTACACCGCCCTGCTTCTCGGCGGCCTTGGCGTCGAAACCGGCCTCCGCCGCGGCCACCCGGCGCGGCTCGCGCGCCAGGCGCTCGAAGCGCGCAATGACCTCGCTGTGCGGCGTCTCGCGCGGCGCACTCTGATCCTGGATCAGCCGGAAATACGCGCGCCAACTCGGATCGACGCCTTCCGGGTCATCGAGAAACTGCTCGTAGAACGCTTCGATGTACGGCGCGTTGGCGCCGTTGATGGACGAGGACTCGATGAAACTCTGGTACTTGCTCTTGGCCATGTGCTTACTCTGCCGCCTCAGTCCCCACGCTGATCTATTGGCTCAGGCTCTGACCTTGTGTGCGCCCGATTTCCAGTCGGCGGTCAGCGTCTCGAGATATTCCCTGAAGTCGTCGGCGAGCTCGGGATGCTTGAGCGCATATTCGACGTTGGCGCGCAGGTATCCGAGCTTCGAGCCGCAGTCATAGCGGGTGCCCTCGAATTCATAGGCCAGCACCGTCTGCTCCTGCAGCATCGCGCTGATCGCGTCGGTCAGCTGGATCTCGCCGCCGGCGCCGCGCTGCGTGCGCTCGAGCAGCTTGAAGATGCGCGGCGTCAGGATGTAGCGGCCGACCACCGCCAGATTGCTGGGCGCATCCGCAGGCTTGGGCTTCTCCACCATTTTGCGGATTTCCGACAGCCCCGGCCCGACCGGGTGCGTGTCGACGATGCCATAGCTGCTGACTTCATCCTTGGGCACGCGCTGCACCGCGAGCACGCTGGTCCCGTACTGCTGGTAGACGCGATGCATCTGCGCCAGCGCCGGCTGCAGGCGACCGTCGATGAGGTCGTCGGCGAGGATGACGTAGAAATCCTCATCGCCGACCGCGGGCCACGCGCACAACACCGCATGCCCGAGCCCCAGCGCTTCCGCCTGGCGGATGAAAATGCAGGTCACGCCCGGCGGCACGATGTCCTGCACCTGCTCCAGCAGCTGGGTCTTGCCTCGCGCTTCGAGTTCGGCCTCGAGTTCGTAGGCCTTGTCGAAGTGATCCATGATCGAGTTCTTCGAGCGGCCGGTGATGAAAATCAGTTCCTGTGCGCCGGCGCTGATCGCTTCCTGGACCGCGTACTGAATCAACGGCTTGTCGACCACCGGCAGCATTTCCTTGGCACTGGCCTTGGTCGCCGGCAGGAAACGCGTGCCCAGGCCCGCGACTGGAAATACCGCTTTACGGATGCGCATGTGTGCGTCCCTATTGCTCTTCAGGGGGGCGCTAGTCTAGCAGCGTCCTAGCGCAGCGCCCCAGTCAAATGGACCTTGTCGGCGCGACTGGCGAGCAGGGCAAATGCGATGCCCTGTCCATCGCGGCTGAACTTCAGCGCCACCCGTCCCGGCAGGAACAGCGGCTGCTTGAACTGCACGCTCAAGGCCTGGGGTTCGCGCCCGAGTTCGGCCTGCAGCAGTGCGGCGCACTGTGCGGCCGACCACATGCCGTGCGCAATATGCCGCTTGAAGCCGAACAGCTTGGCCGACCACGGCGCCAGGTGGATCGGGTTGTAATCGCGGCTGACCTGCGCGTACCGGCGCCCGATGTCCGCCGGCGCACTGAAGCTGCGGTAGTCGGCCAGCGCGACGGGTGCTGGCGCCGGGCGCTGCGACGCGCCCTTGGGTCCGGGCATGCGGTGCAGCATGGTGCTGACCTCGCTCCAGACCGCCTCGCCACCGCTTAGCGCCTCGGTCAGCAGGTCGAACTCGATGCCCTGGCGCACCTCGCGCGATTCACCGACGCGCACCTGCAGATCGAAGCGCTCGTCGGCGGCTAGCGCGCGGCGCTGCGCGATCTCGTTGCGGATGTGGACCAGCCCCAGCAAGGGAAACGGAAACGGCTTCTGCGTCAGCAGGTGCAGATGCAGGGCGCCGGCCATGACATGCGGAAACGTGATCGGCAGCTGCTCGCTCTCGGCAAAACCGCAGACCTGCGCGTAGCCCTGCAGATGAGCGGCCTCGACGCCGATGTCCTTGACCTGCACCGCCAGCGCCGGCAGCGCCGGGCGCCCCTTGGGCCGGCGCATCAGCGTGCTGGCCGCGCGCAGGTAGAGGCTCTGAGCGTCCGGAATCCGGGCAAGCGTTTCGGTCATGACTGAATCCTTGGGTGCGAATGAGCGGGTATTGGGGTCAGGGCAAGCGTCGGTCGATCTGCAGGCGCACCGGCTGCGCGGCGCCGGCGCGGTTCACCACCGCGCGCCCCTCAAGGT
>JBFHQK010000318.1:0-2848 GCA_041592255.1 Fontimonas sp. | reverse complement strand
CAGTGCGGCCGGATTGGCGCGCAGCCGCGGCAGTCCGATGGCCTCGGCGCAGTCGGCGCAGGCGCCGTAGCTGCCGTCGACGATGCGGCTCAGTGCCGCGGCGATCTCGCGCATTTCGCCGATATCGCGGTGCACGTCGGCCAGATTGATGTCCGTGACCAGATCGGCCACCGACGCGTCGCCGCTGTCGTGCGTCTCGCCGGCGGTGTCCTGCCAGGACTCGACCTCGGCGCGCGCCAGCTCGTTCTGCACATCGCTCCACAGTGCGCGATAGCGCTCCTTGAGGCGGATCGCGAACTCGGCGCGTTTCTCCGCATCGACTGTTGACATGATGCAAACCTCCGCTCCCGGGAGTTGCAGTCACGCTAGGTCACCGCGCGCCGATGGGAAATGATGTGGGTCAATCGGCGCGCCCGGTCACGGCATCACCCAGGCCGGACGCCGCAGCAGCGAACGGATGCGCGTCAGCGGTGGCACTTGACACAGGTCAGTGTGCCGGCGCCGGCGATCGCGCCAGCATGCCGGTGTCTCCCTGTCACGAAGGTCCCGGCCCGATGAGCACGCAGACCGATTACATCGAGTGGCTCGAGGCGCTCGAACGCGGGGATGTCGCCCGCGTCGGCGGCAAGAATGCGTCACTGGGGGAGATGATCGGCAAACTCGGCGCGGCCGGGGTGCGCGTGCCGCCCGGCTTCGCCACCACGGCGGATGCGTACTGGGCATTTGTCGACGCCAATGCGCTGGCCGAGGTGATCCGCACCGTGCTCGAAGAGCTGAAGGACGGGCGCGCGACGCTCGCCGAGGCCGGGCACACCATCCGCCGCGCCTTCCTGCGCGCGCAGATGCCGCCGCCGCTGGCCGACGCGCTGCGGGCGGCCTATCGCGCGCTGTCACAGCGCAGCGGCGTCACGGCGGCCGATGTCGCCGTGCGTTCCAGTGCGACCGCGGAGGACCTGCCCGAGGCCAGCTTCGCCGGCCAGCAGGAGAGCTATCTCAACATCGTCGGCGAGGACGCGCTGCTGGATGCGTGCCGCAAGTGCTACGCCTCGCTGTTCACCGACCGCGCGATCGCCTACCGCGACGCGCATGGCTTCGATCATCTCAAGGTGGCGCTGTCGATCGGCGTGCAGCGCATGGTGCGGTCCGACCGCGGCTGCGCCGGCGTGATGTTCTCGATCGATACCGAAACCGGATTCGACAAGGTGGTGCTGATCAATGGCGCCTGGGGCCTGGGTGAATCGGTCGTACAGGGGCGCGTCGACCCCGACGAGTACCACGTCTTCAAGCCGCTGCTGGGCGACACGCAGCTGGCGCCGATCATCGAGAAACGGCGCGGCGCCAAGGACGCCAAGCTGATCTACGATGCCGGCGGCGGCACACGCGAAGTGCCGACGTCCAAGGCCGAGCGCGAAGGCTATACGCTGCAGGATGCGGAAGTCCTGCAGCTGGCGCGCTGGGCGTGCACGATCGAGGACCATTACGGCCTGCCGATGGACATGGAGTGGGCGCGCGACGGGGTTTCCGGCGAGCTCTACATCGTCCAGGCGCGCCCCGAGACGGTCCAGTCGCGACGCGGCGCCGGCGGGTTTCGGACTTACACGCTCAAGGGCGCCGGCGCGCGCATCGTGCGCGGGCTGGCGATCGGCGATGCGGTGGCCAGCGGACGGGTGTGCATGATCACCAGCGCGCAGGAACTGCACCGCTTCGTCGACGGGGCCGTGCTGGTGACCGGCACCACCGATCCGGACTGGGTGCCGGTGATGAAGCGCGCGGCGGCCATCGTCACCGATCACGGCGGACGCACCTCGCACGCGGCGATCGTCAGCCGCGAACTCGGGCTGCCCGCGATCGTCGGCACCGGCAACGCCACCGAGTTGCTGCACGACGGGCAGGACGTCACCGTGTCCTGTGCCGAAGGCGATGAGGGGGTGGTCTACGACGGCATCGCCGAAGTCGAGGTCAAGGACGTGTCGGTGGAGCGGTTGGCGCGCACGCGGACCCAGCTGATGCTCAATCTCGCCAATCCCAGCGCGGCCTACCGCTGGTGGCGGTTGCCGGTGGATGGCGTCGGCCTGTTGCGCATGGAGTTCGTCATCGCCAACCACATCAAGGTGCACCCGATGGCGCTGCTGCAGTTCGAGACGCTCAAGGATCAACAGGCGCGGCACGACATCGCCGCGCTGACCCGGGGCTACGCCGACAAGTCCGAATACTTCGTCGAGCGCCTCGCGCGCGGCCTGTCGCGGATCGCCGCGGTGGTGTATCCGCGGCCGGTGATCGTGCGCTTCTCCGACTTCAAGACCAACGAGTACGCGCGCCTTCTGGGCGGTGCGCAGTTCGAGCCGCACGAGGAGAATCCGATGATCGGATTCCGCGGCGCGTCGCGCTATTACGCGCCGGCCTACCGCGACGGCTTTGCGCTCGAATGCCGCGCGATCCGGCGGCTGCGCGAGCAGATGGGCTTTGACAACGTCATCGTCATGATCCCGTTCTGCCGCTCGGTGCGCGAGGCGGACCGCGTGCTCGAGGTGATGGCGGCGGAGGGCCTCAAGCGTGGCGACCACGGTCTGCAGGTCTATGTGATGTGCGAGATCCCGTCGAATGTGATCCTGGCCGAATCCTTCGCCACGCGCTTCGACGGCTTTTCGATCGGCAGCAATGACCTGACCCAGCTGACGCTGGGGGTTGACCGCGATTCGGAGAATCTCGCCGGCCTGTTCGACGAGCAGGACGAGGCGGTCAAGTCGATGATCAGCAGCGTGATTACCAAGGCGCATGGCGCGCACGCGAAAGTCGGTCTGTGCGGACAGGCGCCCAGCGACCATCCGGAATTTGCGGAGTTTCTCGT
>JBFHQK010000317.1:0-2866 GCA_041592255.1 Fontimonas sp. | reverse complement strand
TGCCGGCCGAGCGCTTTGTCGTGATCCGCAATCCGGTGATCACGCCGCGGCTGGCCGAGCAGGCCGCGGCGCCGGTTCCGCACCCCTGGCTGTGCGACACGCGCATGCCGGTGGTGATCGGCATGGGGCGCCTGACCCAGCAGAAGGATTTCGCCACCCTGATCCGGGCGTTCGCGGCGCTGCAGTCGCAGCGGCCGGCGCGTCTGATTCTGCTGGGCGAGGGCAAGGACCGCGACGCCCTGGGCGCGCTCGTCAGCGAGCTCGGACTCAATGACCGCGTGCTGTTTGCCGGCTTCCAGTCCAATCCCTATGCCTGGCTCGCGCATGCCGATCTGTTCGTGCTGTCGTCGGCGTGGGAGGGTTCGCCCAACGCGCTGACCGAGGCTCTGGCACTGGGCGTGCCGAGCGTGTCGACGGACTGCCCCAGCGGTCCGCGCGAGATTCTGGACGGTGGGCGCTACGGTCCGCTGGTGCCGGTCGGCGATGCCGCGGCACTGGCGGCGGCCATGCAGCGCACGCTCGAAGCCCCCCTGCCGCGTGATCTGCTGCGCGCCGCCGTGGACGAGTACCGGGCATCGACCAGCGCGCGGCGCTACCTCGAAGTGCTCGGGCTTTCGCCCCTTTCGTCCAGCACCTCGCGATAGACCGCGAGGTTGCCGTCGACCATCGCGTCGAGCGAGAACTCGCGCGCGATCAGGGCCGGACCTCCCTGCGCCAGTCGCCGGCGCAGACGGTCGTCGCCCAGCACGCGCGTGAGTGCAGCGTGCAAGGCCGCGACGTCGCCGGGCGGCACCAGCAGGCCGTTTTCGTCGTCGCGCACCGCCTCCGGGATGCCGCCGGCGCGGCTGGCGATGATCGGTACACCCGCCGCCGCGGCCTGCAGCAGCGAGACGCCCAGACCTTCCATGTAGGCGGGGTGCACGAGCAGGTCGAGGCAGCCCATCCAGTGGGCCAGATCGTCGCGGAAGCCGGCGAAGGACACGTCGCCCGCCAGTCCCAGCTGTTCGACTTCGGCCTGCAGCGCCGTATGCTGCGGACCCTGGCCGAAGCAGACGACGAAGGGGCGCTGTGGCGCCGGCAGGCGCGCGAGCGCTGCGAACAGCACGCGGTGGCCCTTGCGCTCGATCAGCTGCGCAACGACGCCGGCGATCGGGCGATGCTCCGGCAGGCCGAACTCTGCGCAAAACGCGCCGCGCGGCGCTGGCTGCGTCCACGCCTGCGCGTCGACGACGCTGCGCACGACGCGGATGCGTGCCGGGTCGACGCCTTCGGCGCGCAGCACCGTGGCGATGCCTTCGGAGATGCAGACCACCCGCGCGTAGCGGGAATACTTCCAGCGCGCCCACCACTTGGCTTCGGGGTTGTCGACGCGGCGCGACAGCACCGCCGGTACGCCGGCGAGCCGCGCGGCCAGGCCGCCGAGCACGTCGGCGCCGCGGCGAGAATGCAGATGCACCAGCTGCGGCCGCTGGCGTTCGATCACGCGCTGGAGGCGCCAGGCGAAGCCGAGGTCGACGTCGCCGCCGCAGGGCACTTCGATGACCTCGACTGCGCAGCCGCGGAACCTCGCGCCGATCGCCGCACCCGGCGGACAGACCAGCACGGTGTCGACGCCGCGGCGGACCAGCCCGTCGAGCAGGTAGGCGACCTGCTGCGCGCCACCGTACAGGTGCATGCCGGTTTCGACGTGCAGGATTCTCATCGTTTGTTCCCGAGCAGGGCGACGGCCGCCGCGGTCACGCGTTCCGGCGTCAGCTGGCGCATGCAGGTGTAGGCGCCGTTGCAGGTCGGACGGCGCTTGCACGGCGCGCAGGGCAGACCGTCATAGAGCACGTGCAGCGGCGAGTCCGCGCCCTGCGTGTAGGGGCAGGTGGAGCCGAACAGCGCCACCGTCGGCGTGCGCACGGCGATGCCGATGTGCGTCAGTCCGGTGTCGACGCCGATGACCAGCCCCGACTGCGCAAGCCACGCGGCCAGGTCGGGCAGCGCGGTCTGTCCGGCGAGATTGACGCTGCCGGCCGGCATCTGCGCAAGCAGCTGCTGCGCGTGCTCACGATCCGCCGGCCCGCCGAACACGGCACAGGGGCCCAGGCCCGCAGCGGCCAGGCGCGTCGCCAGCTCGGGCCAGTAGGCGTCGGGCCAGTGCTTCTGCGGCCGGGTGGTGAACGGGCATAGCGCGACAAAGCCCGCCGGCAGGCCGAGTGCCGCCATCGCCGGCTTCACGCGCGCCGTGGCCGCTTCAGCCACCGGCAGTGCCGGCGCCGCTGCGGGCGCGCCCGTCAGCTGCGCGGCGAGAAAGCGGTACTCGGAGGCGATATCGGCGCGGGGGCCGCCTTTGTCGATCTGTTCGTGCAGCAGGAAGCCCAGCGGCTCTTTCGAGCGGAAGCCCAGCCGGCGCGTGCCGCCGGCCAGCCAGGCCAGCAGGCGCGATTTCGCCAGGCCCTGGGCGTCGATCACCCAGTCGAAGCGGTGTGAGCGCAGGTCGCGACGCAGTTGCCACAGCGCGGCGGGTGACTTGAGCGTGTCCTTGGGGATCGCGATCAGCTGGTTCAGGCGTGGGTCGTCGCGCAGCACGCCGGCAAAGCCGGACTGCGCGAGCCAGGCAATATGTGCGCCGGGGAAGCGTCGGCGCAGCGCGTCGAGCAGGGCGGTGCAGAACACGAGGTCGCCCAGCGCGGACAGGCGCACGATCAGGATGCGCGCGGGATCGGCGGAGGGACGAAGGTCTGGGGCTGGCACGCGGTCTTGAGGGCCGTTTCGGGGCGGTCAATGATAGCCGGCCTGCCTGCAGGCCCTATAATCGCGCGATTATCGATCACAGCCCCCGGAAACCCCATCATGACGTCCTTTGCCGACCGCGACGGCT
>JBFHQK010000316.1:0-2890 GCA_041592255.1 Fontimonas sp. | reverse complement strand
GCACGCACTGCAGCCCTGGTGTCCGCGCTGCGCAAGTTGTTCACGCAGTACGGGATCATCGCCCCGATCGAGCAGTATTCCAGCCTGTTCCATTTCGACCTGCGCGGCGAGCATCCACTGGCGCCGCTGCTGTTCCACCATCTGCGACTCCACGGCGTACTCGCGCAGGAAGGCACACCATGCTTTCTGACGACCGCGCACAGCGATGCCGATGTGGATCGGATCATCGCGGCTTTCCGCGCCGCCTTGGCCGAGATGGCGCAGGCCGGCATCTTCAGCCCGGTGGTCGGCGATGATCCGACCGAAGACATGCAGATGCCATTGACCGAGAGTCAGCTCGAGATCTGGCTGGCCACACAGCCCGGCGATGAGGCCAGCGCGGCGTTCAATGAATCCCTGAGTCTGCGTTTTGAAGGCAATCTCGATCGTGCGGCGCTGCAATCGGCGCTCGACGCGCTGCTTCAGCGTCATGAAGCACTACGCGCGCGCTTTGCGCCGACCGGGGAGTCCCAGCGCATCGTCGCGCAGGCCCAGATCGAATGCCCGCTGATCGACCTCTCGGCGCTGTCGATGACGCAGGCCGAGACGGATCTGGCCGAGCGCATCGGCACCGATGCGCGCACGCCGTTCGATCTGGTTGGCGGTCCGGTGATCCGCACGCTGCTGGTGCGCCTGGCCCCGCAGCAGCATGTGCTGGTATTGACGGCGCATCACATCATCTGCGATGGCTGGTCGTTCAACGTGCTGGTCTCCGAGTTCGGCGAGCTGTACCGCGCAGCGCTGGCGGGCGTGCCCGCCGAGTTGCCGGCGGCGCCGCGATTCAGTCGCTATGCACGCACCCAGGCCGCGCGTCCGGCGGCGGCGCGGCAGGCCACCGAAGGGTTCTGGCTGCAGCGCTACGCGCAGCCGCCGGCGGCAACGACGCTTCCCGCAGACCGGCCGCGCGGTGCTACGCGCAGCTTTGCCGGCGGCACCCGCTGCCGCCTGATCGCGGCGCCCAAGCTGCAGGCCATCAAGACGGCCGGGGCCCGCCAACGCCGCACCCTGTTCGCGACGCTGCTGGCGGGCTTCTACGCGCTGGTCGGACGCCTGAGCGGTGCGCAGGACGTGGTGGTGGCGGTGCCCACGGCGGGGCAGTCGCTGGCCGGCGCCGAACGGCTTGTCGGGCACTGCGTGCACTTCCTGCCGCTGCGCGCATGCTGGGACGCTCAAACCACCGCGGCCGAGCACTTGCAGGCGGTGTCCGCCGAAATACTGGATGCGTTTGAACACCAGAACACGACGCTGGGCACGCTGGTCGGCAAGCTGGCATTGCCGCGCGAGGGCGGCCGCCTGCCGCTGACGCAGCTTCACTTCAACGTCGAACGCATGGCCGACAGCCTCCAGTTGCCCGGCGCCAGTGTCCGCGTCACGCCCAACCCGAAGGCCTATGTCAACGACGAGCTGTTCATCAACGTCATCGAATCGCCAGCCGGGCTGCGCATGGACTGCAACTACAACACCGACCTGTTCGATGCCGCCACCATCGACCGCTGGCTGGAGTGCTACGAGGCCTTGCTCACAGCGATACTCGCGGCGCCGGAGCAGCCGCTGACCCGGATTGCGATGCTGTCGCCGGCGCAGCGCGCAGCGGTACTGGATGACGTCGAGCGCACGCACGTCGACTACCCGCCCGGAGGCAGCGTGCTCAAGCTGATTGCTGCGCAGGCTGCCGCGCGCCCGCATGCACTGGCCGTGCAATGCGGCGACCTGAAGATCGACTACGCCGCCATGATGCAGCGGGTGACGCGACTGGCCCAGCAGATCAGCGCCAGCGTCGGCGCCCGCGACAAGCTGGTGGCGGTGGCAGTGCAGCGCGGCGTCGATCTGCCGGTGAGCCTGCTCGCGGTGTGGCAGGCGGGCTGTGCCTATGTGCCGCTGGATCTGTCGATGCCGGCGCCGCGGCTCAAGCAGATCCTCGGTGAGGCCGAGGTGGCAGCAGTGCTGACCGACCAGCCGCAGGCGCTGGCGACCCTCGCCGCGGAGCTGCCGCAGATCCGTTTGCCCGAGGCGCTGGCGGAAGCGGGGCAGGCCCCGCCGCTGGTGGACGACGTGACCAATGGCACGGATGCCAACGCGCTGGCCTACGTGATCTACACCTCGGGTTCCACCGGCACCCCCAAGGGCGTCGAGATCACGCAGGCCGGTGTCGCCAACTTCATCCAGGCGATGGCGCGCACGCCGGGTCTGGCGCCGCACGACCGTCTGCTGGCCTTGACCACGATCGCCTTCGATATCGCCGCGCTGGAACTGTTCCTGCCCTTGTGCGTCGGCGCCGGGGTGATCATCGCCAGCGCCGAGGAACAGGCGGATGTCGGTCAGCTGCAGCGTTTGCTCGAACGCCCGGAGATCAGCACCGTGCAGGCCACGCCCTCCGGCTGGCGCGTGTTGCTGGAGGCCGGTTTTCGCTCGCGTCCCGGCTTTCGCATGCTGTGCGGCGGCGAAGCCCTGAGCCGCCAACTCGCCGACCGGCTGCTGACCGGCGGCGGCGAACTGTGGAACCTGTACGGTCCGACCGAAACCACGATCTGGTCGTCCTGTGTGCGCGTACTACCGGCGCCGGCGCCGATCTCGGTGGGTGCGCCGATCGCCAACACGCAGTTCCTGATCCTCGACGCGCACGATCAGTTGTTGCCGGTTGGTGTGCCCGGGCATTTGCATATTGGCGGGGCCGGGCTGGCGCGTGGCTATCACCGCCAGCCGGCGCTGAGCGCCGAGCGCTTCATCGACAACCCCTACGGGCGCGGACGCCTGTACCGCAGCGGCGACCTCGCGAAGCGCCTGGCTGACGGCAGCACCGTGGTGCTGGGGCGTCTCGACGACCAGATCAAGCTGCGGGGATTTCGTATCG
>JBFHQK010000315.1:0-2903 GCA_041592255.1 Fontimonas sp. | reverse complement strand
GGGCGCTCCCTCCGGACGCCGCCAGGCTGGCGATTGAGAAGCCCGTGATGGCCGAGGGGGTGAACATCACAAGGGACGCGCTGGATGCCATCGTGCAGAACACGGGGGGATATGCCTACTTCCTGCAGGAGTGGGGCAAGCATGCCTGGGATGTCGCTGCTGCATCACCGATCACCGAAGCGGACGTGCAAATTGCATCACGCGAAGCCACCGCAGCGCTGGACGAAAGCTTCTTTCGTGTGCGCTTCGATCGACTGACCCCCGCCGAGAAACGCTATCTGCGCGCCATGTCGGAACTGGGGCCCGGACCGCATCGGTCGGGCGACATCGCAGACGAGCTGGGCAAGAAGGTGACCGCCTTGGGGCCGACGCGGAACAACCTGATCTCCAAAGGCATGATCTGGAGTCCGAGCCACGGCGACACCGCCTTCACGGTGCCGATGTTCGATGAGTTCATGCGACGCATCATGCCCAGCGACGACTGGCGAGCCGCGTGACCCCCTTCCAGTTCCTCGCTGCCGGACTCGATCACTCCGACGAGCCGCGCCAGGGCCGGCACGCCGCGGACCGGAGCCCCCGTTTGGCGCTGAGCGCGAGCCCCGGCGCAGCAGCCGCTTACACCCGGCTCTTGGGCTTGCCGCCGCGCAGGCCCAGCAGCACCGCGTCCAGCAGATCCAGCGGGATGCTGCGGCGCACGTAGCGGATCAGGTCGCGCCGGATGCGCCGCTTCGAGGCGGCGTGGGCGCGCATGTCCAGGCCGGCGAATTCCTGTGCGCACGCAACGGCGCGGGGCATCAGGGCCGCCGGCGCGACCAGTTCGTCGAAGAAGCCGGCTTCGCGCGCCGCGGTGACGCTGAAGTATTCCGACAGCGTCACCGCGCGCTGGTAGGCGGCCGGATGCAGGCGATGACGCAGCATCGCCGCGGCGACCCGCGGCATCGTCAGGCCCAGTGCCACTTCGTTGGCCGAGACCTTGAACTCGCCCTCGCTGCCGATGGCGTAGTCACAGGACAGCATCAGGAATGCGCCCATGGCCAGCACATGGCCGTTGCAGGCGGCGATCACCGGATACGGATGCGCCATCACGCGCGCGGTCAGCGCATAACCCGCGCGCAGCATGCGCAGGGCGTCGATGCCGCCGGCTTTCATCACCTTGAGATCGAAACCGGCCGAGAACACGGCCTCGCGCCCGGTCAGGATGACGATGGCCCGATCGGCCTCGGCCCGGTCCAGCGCCGCGTTGAGTGCGCTGAACATCTGCGGCGACAGCGCGTTGCGCTTGCCGTCGTCGAGGCGGATCGTGGCGATGCCGTCCTGCAGCTGGTAGTGAATGCCGGGATTCGCCATGACCTCGCCTCATGCGCACGCAAAATGTGGCGCGCAGATTAACAGGCGCGGCAGGCCGATCGGCGACCGCCGCCGGCGCGGCGTTACCGCGCAGCCGCGCTGTCGTGGATCACGGCACCGCGCGCACAGGTCAGACGCACCTGCACCGCGGCGAGGTCGGCCAGCGCCGCGGCATGCGGCCGGTCGAGCAGGCACAGGTCGGCATCGGCACCGACGGCGAGGCGTCGTGGCCCGGCGCCGGGGGCCTCCAGCGGCGACAGGAACAGCCGCAGGGCACTGGCGGCATCCAGGGCCTCGTCGGCACCGACGATCGCGCCGCCGGAACTGCGCCGGCTGACGGCGGCGTGCATCGCGCGCCACGGATCGGCGTCGCCAAACGGCGCATCGGTGCTGCCGGCAAGCGCCACGCCGGCGGCGGTGAACGCGCGCAGCCGGTACAGCCAGGGCTGGTCGTCCGGATCGACGTCGCGCAGATAGTCGTCGCCGCGCTCGGCGATGAAGTGCGGCTGCGCGACCACCGTCAGCCCGAGGGCGGCGATGTCGGCAATCAGTTCCGGCGGCGCGATCGACGCGTGCTCGATACGGTCGCCCTGCATCGTGCCGGCCTCGCGCAGCGCGGCAAGCGCGAAGGCCAAATCGGTGCGGGTGACGCAGTGAAAGGCCGCCGCGCGACCGGCGACATGGCTGCCGCGGATCGCGCCGACCAGAGCGTCGAACTCCGGCAGTGCGTGCTCATGCAGGTGAAACTTGTGCTCGCCACGCTGCACGCCGGGGCGCTCGGCGCCATCGGCGCTGACATCCAGACGCGCATCACCCATGACCCGCACGCACTGCAACAGCTCGCCGCGCGCGCGCGCCTGCGCAAACCCGTGCAAGGCCTCGGGTCGGTTGTGATGGGTGGTGTCGGTGACGCCGGTCACGCCGCGGCTGGCCAGGTAGCGGCTGACGGCCAGCAGACTGGGCGGCGTGCCGCGCAGACGCCGGCGCAGCCAGTCGTCGGCATCGTAGAGCCGCCCGCTCCAGCGGCCGTGGATGCGCTCCAGCGGCGCGTCGGCCTCCGGCGCCAGGCGCTCCAGCGCCGCGCTGTTGAGCAGCCACAGCCGGCCGCTGCGGTGCTGCAGGCGCACCGGCGTCTGCGGCAGCACGGCGTCGAGCCAGTCGCGGTCGTTGTCGCCGGCCACGGATTCGTGCCAACCGATCCCGCGCAGCCAGTCTCCGGGCGCCAGCCGCGCCGCTGCGTCCTGCAATGCGCGCCGCAACGGTTCGGCCGTGTGCACTTGCGGCGGACCGCAGCGCACCGAGGCCATGGCCGCGGCCAGCGCGCGCAGATGCAGGTGATGGTCGTGCAGCCCCGGCAGCAGCGCGTGGCCGCCGGCGTCGATGATGCGCTCGTCGTCGGCGGCCGGCAGCGCCGGCGCCAGCTCGGCGATGCGCGCACCGACGATGCGCAGATCGCGCAGCGTGCCCGGCGCAATCTCGGCGCGCCGGATCAGCACGCGATGCGCCACTGCGCCAGCACCCCGGCGGTATAGGCACCCAGCGCCGGCGCGCGGTGC